>JAGCAH010000012.1 GCA_017652805.1 Thermoguttaceae bacterium
AGACGGCGGACCACGGTATCGCCGATCCGAACCCGAAACGTATTGATCGGAATGTAAATATCGAAGGAAAAATCCTGAGAGTCGAGCGAACCGCCCGCCGCCGCCGACGGCGCGCGCGACTGCATAACCCCGATGACGGTGAAATTGCAATTGTCGCCGACCCGCACCAACCGGCCGATCGGGTCTTCGTAGGGGAAAAGCTGTTCAGCGGTCTTCGAGGCCAGTACACAGAAGTCGGACAGCTTGGTGTTGTCCATCTCGTCCAGGAACCGTCCTTCAAAAACCTTCTGCTTGGTGATATCGATGTAGTCGGCGGTACACCCGACCAGGCGGCCGTCGACCTTTCGGCTTCCATTCTGGAACGTCTCTCGCACCTCACGAACCGGAATCGTCTGAACGATCGTCGGGATTGTTTCGGACAGACGCGAAAAATCGTCCCGCGTCAGTCCGAATTCGGGGATCTGCATTCCCCGCCCGCCCCGGTTCCCCTGACTGAGAACTTCGTTCGGCGGTTTAATCGTGCGGACGATGATGTTGTCGGCGCCGAGACTTTCGATCTGTTCCTGCGCTTTCCGGCTGATCCCCTCGCCGATCGCCAGAAGCCAAATCACGCTCGCGACCCCGATAAAGATCCCGAGGACCGTTAAGAGGGAACGGAGCGGATGGAGGAGGAGGCTTTTCACCCCCAGGATCAGCGTTCTGAGCCAAAGCATTTTCTACGACGCCGTTGCGAGAAAAACGGTTATTTTTTCGGGGATGGATCCGCCCGTTCGGGAAGGGGCGGAATTTCGGAAAGGCGCTCGTCCGACTCAATCAGGCCGTCCCGAAGACGGACGATCCGCCGGCTTCGCGCGCCGACCTCGTCTTCGTGGGTCACCAGGATGATCGTCCGCCCTTCCCTGTTAAGCCGGTCGAGCAGGTCGAGGATCTCGAGCGTCGTGACCGAATCAAGGTTCCCCGTCGGTTCGTCGGCGAGGATGAAATACGGGTCGTTCACCAGCGAACGGGCAATCGCCACGCGCTGCTGCTGGCCGCCGGAGAGCTGGGTCGGCCGATGGGAAAGACGTTCGCCCAACCCGACCATCTTGGCCAGTTCGATACACCGCTGACGGGATCGGGATGTGACGTTCCTCTGATAGAAGAGGGGAACCTCAATGTTTTCGATCACCGTCAGCTGCTGGATCAGGTTATACGACTGAAAAACGAACCCGATCCGGCTGCCGCGGATTTCGGAAAGAGCGCGGTCGTCGAGCCGCGTGACGTCGTCTTCCCCCAGAAAGATCTTCCCCGCCGTCGGCCGGTCAAGACATCCCAGGAGGTTTAAAAGGGTGCTCTTCCCCGACCCCGACGCCCCCATGATCGCGACAAAGTCGCCGCGCGGGACTTTGAGATCGACCCCGCGAAGAGCGCGAACCGTCTCTCCCTTTAAGACATATTCGCGTGTTACACCTGAAAGGAGCGCCGCGTATTGCGTGGTTTCTTCTGTCATGAATTCGACTCCAGCCGTCGCCGGAAAGACGCGTGGGCTCGACGGTCCTCTGCGGCCGTCGCTATGCCGCGCGCCGCAGCTCAGCGGGGCGGTCTGGGCGGTCTGCCGCCCTGAGGCGCGTTGAGACTGTTCTTGACCGAGGTGGTCTTCCCCATATCCTGCTTGAAACGGGTGATCCCTTTCGAGAACTCGTCGGCGTTGATCCGGCCGTCTTTACTCAGATCGAACCGGTCGATCAGCTTGGCAAAGGTCTCCGATTCCCCTTCCGGCGCGTCGGAAGCGTCGATGACGTTGTCGCCGCGTCGGTCGAGGAACGTAAAGATTTCGGACGGTTCTTTCTTAAAGACAAACTTGATTCCGCTCTGTTCGTCGTCTTCGGAAAGGGTCTGCTGCATCCGTTGGTATTTGATCCGCGCGGTACAGAAGCCGATCACCAGGTCGGTGCGAGAGAGCGTCCCTTTCTTCGACCGGTCCCAGTCATCGAAGAATGGAACGCAGAGCGGAAGTTCCCCGGAAATCTCGTCGCGGGTGATCTGCTTGTCGCCGTCGAGATCGGCCTTCTGACAGATTTCCATGGCGGTCAAATCGAAGTAGGGAACCAGCGATTCGAGCCGGGCGAACTCTTCGCTTTCCCCTCGCTTGATCAGCGAAACGAGGTAGTCGAGAAGTGCCTGATCCTCCTCTTCTTCTTCGGGAGTCTTCTCTTTCTGCTTCAGCTTGTCAAGAGAGACCTCCTCGGAAGCGTCCCCTCCGGGAACTCCGGGGAACGGACCGGCGGTAGGCGGTGCGGCTCCGCCGGGGGGAGTCCCGCCGGAAATCATCGGCGCGCCCCCTTGTGGGAAGGCGGGAGAATCGTTTTCGGACTCGGCGTTCTCTTTGCCGTCGGACTCCCCTTCGCCGTCCTTCTTCTTTTCGGGCATCCCCGGGAAATGAACTTTGTTCTTATACTGCCGAGCGCCGCTGACGACCCGGTCCCCTTCGGCGAGCCCCTCTTCGACAATCACCTGCTTATCGTTCGACAGCCCCAGCTTGATTTCCTTATAGCCCCATTGCCCGTCTTCGTAGGTGATCACGTAATTCTTCCCGGCGACTTCAACGATGCACTGAACCGGCACCATCAGCACGTCGGGGATCCGCCGCGCCTCGACCTGAACCTGGGCGGTCAGGCCGGAGCGGATTTTATCGGAGGGGTTGTCGATGTCGATGATGGTCACGTAGTCTTTCGACGACGACATCCATTTTGCCTCGGGATACTGGTTGACCTTGCTGACCGTCCCTTCGAACGACTGCGAGGCAAGCGCGTCGAAGACAATCTTCGCCTTCATCCCGACCTTGACGTTGGCGATATTCGACTCGTTAATCATCGCCTTGACCTGCATCTCCATCGGGTCGGGCAGACGGACGATCACATGGTTGGCGTAGACTTTCGAGCCTTCCTGGATCATATCCGACTCGCGCCAGACGTCTTCGTTGGCGTAGACGACCTGCCCGTCGGTCGGGGCGCGAATCACGCAGTATTCGAGCTGCTGGAGGAAATGGTCGAGCCGGTTTTTCGCCACTTCGGCCGAGTAGGTGTCGCTGCTCAGTTTGGCGCGGGCGGTCTCGATATCGGCCATCAGCTTCGTGATCTGCTTTTCACTGGTATATTTCAGAAGGACTTCCTGCTTTAAGAGGTTGCTTTTTAAGGTGTTCACCTGTTTCTGCTCGGCGACCAACGCCGACTCGAGCTGGACGGTGGTCGTGTATCCGAACTGGACGAGTTTTTTGGTGTAGGCGACCGAATCCGCCTCCTTTTTCTGCTCTTCGCGTGCGGTATAGATCTCGTTTTCGATCGTCATCCACTCCTGCTCGAACGTCCCTTCGATATATTCTTCGAGCGAGAGCTCGGCGGTGCGGAGCGAGGCGCGCGACGAGGCGACCGAGGCGCTGTTGGTGTTGCAGGTGATCTGCTGCGTGCTCGCCTTGTCTTCCAGATCCGACGAGTCGAGAACGACGAGCCTGTCCCCCTTTTTAACATTATCCCCTTCCGGCACGAGCCAGATGATCGTCGTGCCGGCGTTACTTTCGACCTGACAGGTCACGTCGACGTTTTTGGCGCTCTGGGCGTTCCCCTTCCCGACGATTTCGTGGACGAAGGTCCCGCGGGTCACCTTCGAGTAGATGACGCTCGCCCTCGATCCGCCGCCCGAGAAGAAACGCATCCACCCCCACCAACCCCCTCCCACCAACAGGGAGAGGACCAGGAGAGTTATAAAGAGCTTTCGGGCGACTCCGCCCCAACGCTGGAAATTTCTCATCGTTCCGACATCGGTTTCGGTTGATGCCGCGTCCGGCGGCAGGTCATTTCATCAAAATCAATCTTCCCCATTATAACATAGTGTACCAATCGATAAAACGTTCCGCCGGGAAATCGGATTCACGAAATCCCCTCTTTTTCCCGTTCCCCCTCCTTCGGCGCGGAATCAGAGGAATCGTCATTTTCGGAAAAACCGTTAAAGAATGAATTTTTCAAAATTTCCTCTTTACATTTGTCGGAATCTCTGCCGATAGATGGAACAAGATTTATTCTGTGCCGACAGAGGCGTGTTCTGTCGGCACGCCTTCATGTCGCCGCGTCTCCCTTTCGGGAGGGCGGAATCATTCCAACCGTAAAGAACGGCCGAAAATTATGACGGAAATCAAGATGAATCGGGGCGACTTCCTCCGAGCTCTCGCGATGTCAGGATTTGCGATCTTGACCTCGCGGATCTCGGCAGAGGAGGAACCGGAATACCCGACCACCGCCCCGACGGTTGAAGCGAGCCGGGTTCTCAGTTTTACCTGGGAGAACGTCGACAAGTACCCGCTCACCACGTCTCTGGCGTTCGTTCCCGCGAAAAACGAACTGGTCACCGGGGGAGACGACTGCCATCTGGCGGTTTGGGACCTCTCAAACGGGGCACTTTTAAAGCATTTCCGCGCCGACGACGACTGGATTCGGAGCCTTGCCTTCTCGAACGACGGGGTGACGCTCGCCACGCTCAGTCATAACGGCTCAATCAAACTCTGGGACACCGGCGAATGGAAATCGACCAAGACCTTCTCGAAGGTCGGCAACGGCGCCGAGTCGATCTCCTTCTCCCCTGACGGGCGGTATCTGGCCGTCTGCGGATACGACCCGCAGGTGACGATCTTCGATATCGCGCAGGGGAAGGCGAAGACGACCCTCGCCATGCCGGGAGCGGGGAACACCGTGATTCGCTTCTCCCCCGACGGGACAACGCTGGCCGCCGCCGGACGGAGCGGGATCGTCCGCCTCTGGGACGTCGGCACGTTCAAACACCGGAAAGATCTGCGAACCGACGGGCGGCGTCTCCTGACCCTTGCGTTCAGCCTCGACGGAACGCTGGTCGCCGCCGGCGGGGAATCCCCCACGGTTTTCGCCTGGAACGCCGCGACGGGACAAAAAAAACAGACGCTCCACGCTTCGATCGGAAAGACCTTCTCGCTCTGTTTCTGCGGCAGCGAAATCCTCGCCTCCGGTGACAGCCTGAACTCGATTCGGGTCTGGAACCTCGAAGACGCCTCGGAAATCGCCCGCGGCTACGGGCATACCGGCACGATCGCCGCGCTTTACTTTGACCTGGACAAGGGAGAACTCCTCAGCGGCGGCTTCGACACCACCGTTCGGTTCTGGCCTTTCCTGAAACAATAAAACCGTTCAGAAGTCAGCAGAGATTTCAGATCTGAAAAATTTTTATAAAAAAGAGGTTCAGCCGTGAGTTTTTTTGATTTATTCCGCCGCGGTCGCAAACACGAATCCGTCCTGTCCATCGTTCCCGAACCGGAGCCCGAGTCGGTCTCCCTCGGGACCGTCTCGCCGCTCTACGAGCGAAAACGGTTCATCCGTAAAAAGGCAAGCCCCGTGAAAATGAACCGTCTCTGCCGGGTTGAGGAACTCGAACGGCGCGAACTTCTGGCGGTCGACACCTCGCTGACCCTGGGGGGGGTGATCCTCGAACAGAACGAAGACGTCGAAATGGGCGACCGCTTCTACCTGAGCTGGGTCACCGACGTTTCGGACACCTCGCTCGCCATGCAGGAA
>JAGCAH010000079.1 GCA_017652805.1 Thermoguttaceae bacterium
GACTTCGTTTGAAGAGCTCCCCGACCTTCTTCCCGCCGGGACAACGCTTGCGCTGTCGCGCCATCCCGAAATGACGCCGGAACAGGCGGCCGCCCTCCTGAAAGGGGTGATCGCCGGAACGGGGGACCGAATCAAGGTCTCGGGAGACATCCTCGATTTCGTCGAGTTCTTCGAAGGGGATGACGATTTCCCGCTCGAAGAAAAAGCGTGGAACAAACGTCTGGTGAACGACCCTGCCGCCGTGCCCCTCCTGAAAGAGTTCCGAGAAAAACTCGCCGCTGTTCCCGCGTCAGGATGGACGCCCGCAAGCCTCGAATCGCTCTTTATGAGTTTCATCGAAGAGAAGCAGGTCAAGCCCGCCCAGCTGATTCACGCGCTCCGCGTCGCCTCGACCGGTAAAGGGGTCGGGATCGGAATGTTCGAGGCGCTCGAGCTCCTCGGCCCGAGCCGCACCCTGAAGAGGATCGACCGCGTACTCAACCTCCTGAACGTTTAGGAACAATGATGCCAATGCTAAAAGAGACGATCGAAAAGAATCGGCAGAAATATCTCGACACCTGGTTCGAGGCGCTCCGTATTCCGAGCGTCAGCGCCGAGGCGGAACATAAGCCGGATATGCGTCGTATGGCCGAATGGCTCGCCGACCTGCTGGACGGCGAACTCGGGTTTGCCGTGCACGTCATCGAGACTCAAACCAATCCGCTGGTCTTCGGCCAATCCCCCGAAATCCCGGGAGCGCCGACGGTCATGATATACGGTCATTACGACGTGCAGCCGGTCGACCCGATCGACCAATGGCGCACCCCCCCGTTCGAGCCGACCGTCGCGGAAGGCAAAGTCTTCTGCCGCGGCGCCGACGACGATAAGGGGCAGTCGCTCACCCACGTTTTTGCGGTCAAGTCCCTCCTCGAGACATACGGGTCGCTTCCGCTCAACGTCAAGTTCATCTTCGAAGGGGAAGAGGAGGTCGGCAGCGGCGCTCTTTCGGCGTTCCTCGAATCGGAGGAGAACCGAAATCTGCTGGCCGCCGACGTGATCCTGGTCAGCGATACCGACAAGCCCGGCGCCGACGAGCCGGGGATCACCTACGGTCTTCGCGGTGTGGTCGGCTACGAACTGACGCTGACCGGACCGAACCGAGACCTCCATTCCGGGCTCTACGGCGGCTCGGTTCAGAACCCGGTGATCGCGCTCTGCTCAATGCTCAGCGAGGTAATCGATTCCGACGGAAAGATTCGGATTCCCGGTTTCTACGACGACGTGGTCCCCCTTTCCGAACGGGAACGCGCCGAACTGGCGCGTCGGCCGTTCGACGAGGCCGAAGCGCTGGCGGCGGTCGGTCTTGACGCCTCGTTCGGCGAGCCGGAATACACGGTGATCGAACGACGCGGCGCGCGCCCCTCGTTCGATATCAACGGGATCACCGGCGGATATCAGGGGGAAGGTGGCAAGACGATTATCCCCGCCAAGGCGTCGGCCAAGTTCACCTTCCGCCTCGTCCCGAACCAGCAACCCGAACCGCTCACCCGCGCGCTCGAGGCGTTCTTCCGCGACCGGCTTCCCGCCGGGATTAAAATGGATCTGGTTTTTCAGCACGGCGCCGGAGGGATGGTGATCCCGCTGGAAAGCCCCTTCCTGCAGGCGGCGGCACGCGGACTTTCGTCGGTCTACGGAAAAGCGCCTCTCTTTATCCGCGACGGCGGCTCGATCCCGATTATCACCCAGATGAAAGAGAGTCTCGGCGCCGACCTGATTCTGGCGGGAGCGGGACTCGAAGAGGACAGAATCCACTCGCCGAACGAGTATTTCACCCTGCGTGACTTCTTCCTGGGGATCGAGTCGGCGGCGGCAATCCTGACCGAGCTGGCACGGGTAAAAACCGGCGAATAAACACGACGATATTCAAATCGACATACACGACCAAAGCTTCAGTACGAGGCGGCATCATGAACAAATCAATTCTGACATCGTTTTTTGCGTTTCTGACTTTCGGCGTCGAATCGGCGCTATTCGCGGCGAAAGATGAAGACAAGACTGAACCGGTCTGGGTCATCAGTTGGGCGGCGTTCTTCCTTTTTCTGGGACTGACCGTTTTTTTCATGTCAATGCCCTCGAAACGGCGCGACACCACGCTCAACGAAGAAGAGGTCAAAGAGTATGAAAACGAGTTGGCGCGGAAACGCCATGCGCTCATCAAGGAAGAAGTCGACGAGTTCGAAGACTGATCCGCGGCAGAACGATGGGTGAAATACGTACTCCTGAACCGGTTCAGCTGATCATCGCCGCGTTCGCCGCCGAAGAGGA
Source organism: Thermoguttaceae bacterium (assembly GCA_017652805.1). Taxonomy (GTDB): domain Bacteria; phylum Planctomycetota; class Planctomycetia; order Pirellulales; family Thermoguttaceae; genus RUG695. The sequence continues at coordinate 2,305 of JAGCAH010000079.1, forward strand.
GGCGTTCGCCTGGGGGAAAGAGCGCGCGATCGAGACGTTCGGTCCGATCTGGCGCGAAAGCCCGACCTTCTTCTTCAACGAGTTCACCGACTACTACGCCGAAGAGATGGGCGCGGTTCTGCTGAAACGTTTCTGGGCGTTCGAGCGGCTGATCGGAATGGACGAGCTGGCGGCAATCAAGGTCATGACGAACGGCTGGGAAGACGAACTGGCTCGTAGTCAGGAGAAAACGCGCCGCGTTTGTCGTCCCCTCAACCTCGATCCCGGCTACATTGACCTGGGAAAACTGATCCTCGCCTCGACGAAAGACCATCTGCACCGGATCTACCTGCGCGACGGAATCTTTGCCGAAACGACCCTCTACTACTCGCAGAAGGCGTGGCAGAAACTCCCCTGGACCTACCCCGACTACCAAAGCGAAGGGTACCAGGCGTTTTTCACCGAATGCCGAAACCGTCTGCGGCAGCTCCGCCGACAGGCAGTCCGATAGCCTTGTCTCAATAACACGTTCTCAAGATAAAAACGCCCGCTTTCACAAGCGGGCGTTTTTGGCAGGCGCAGGTATTCCAGAATTGAACCCGAACTCCACGGGAGACTTCCGCCCCCGTCGGCCGACGTTCAGCGCGGGAAGAAATCGCCCATCCCGGCGCGAGGGCGCTGGCGCGGACGGGGAACGCTCATTCGGGGAGGGGAATATGTGTTGATCACGGCCGGCCGGGCGGGAATCACCGAGGAGTCCGAGACCGGCTGTGCCGGAGAAACGGTCTCTTCGGCGGGAGTCGTCTCGCCGGCGGGGAGGACGGGAACCCGTTCTTCAATCGGCAACACACCGGAATCAAACGACCCGCCCCTGTCGGCTGACGCGGCCGGCTCGACCTCAAAGAGGGGAGAATCGTCCTGAGACGCACTGTCGTCATTGACCGAAAACTCGATCGTAACACGCCCCTCCTGTTCCGCGTCGGAGATCATTTCCAGCTGGGAATCGTTCAGGATGAACGAGAGTTCAAGGCGCGGCTCGGTCTGACCGAGATCGGTGACTTTTTGAACCACTTTAACCTGATAGATATCGACGTCGTCGAGGAGTTTTTTCACCTCGCTCGTCCTCTGAAGGGGCTTTCCTCCTTCGGGGAGATTCTCTTCACGTTTTTCGGAAGTGAGGAGAAAATCGACACGGTCGACCCCGGGGGTGATATTCCGCCGGATATCTTCGAGGAACTCTTCCCCCTTCCCGCCGCTGCCGATCACCGAACCGATCAGGAAAGAGGCCATACTGCTGTTGAGCGGCGTGAAATATCCGCCTTCCGACGTTTCGGACTCGTTGAGATCGTAGATACTGATCAGCTGCCCCTTCCCGACCCCTTTGACAAGAGTTCGGTGTTTGGCGTCGCTGTAATAGTTTACCGCTTCGGCGGGGACCTGGCTTTCGGGGAGTCGGTCAAAACGGATATTCTGCGGAGTTATCTCATCACCGGGGAGAAGATCTCGTTTGGCGACCATCGTCGGGATCATCTTTTCCTGAACCTGGCTGACTGCTTCTTCCGAGTCCGGAATCTGGTTAAGGATCGTCTTGGTCAACAGAGCGCAAAGAGTACCCGCGACCAGCGCGACAAAGAGTAATAACTTA
>JAGCAH010000080.1 GCA_017652805.1 Thermoguttaceae bacterium
CGATCGCAGCCAAACGCGTCTGAAAGGGAGCCAACGGAGAAATTTGCCGGCCAAAGTAGTCATTTTCTCTTTATCGGCTTATTTCGCCGGAGTGTTGACTATCCATTTCCCGATACCGGTTTTGCCGCTTTTCGAGCGAACCGTCAGTTTATGAGGACCGTTGATGCAGTTCTGAACGATAACCGTCCGTTCCCCCGCCTCGCCGGGAGTATAGGCACCGGTGAACATCGGGCGGGTCGACCAGGTCACCTGAAAATCTTTCGGAAGCTGCTGTTTGAAATAGGAAAATTGCCAAATCGCTCCGATATCGTCCGGATCGACCACCGCGCGGCCGGAATTTGAAACGAACATCTCATTCGAATTCCCCTGCCCGTCTTCCCCGGTCACGCTTCCGGCAACTTTATAGGCGATATAGGATCCGTCCTCCTTCGAGCCGTCGATCGCGGTCAGCGTCCAGTCCTCGGCGACCGGAACTTTTTCGAACCCGACATAGTTGATGGCGGGCATCCAGCAGGGACCGGTGCTCGGGCGGGTCGAAATCCAAAGGTCAATGTTCCCGTCCATCGGTTCCCCGTCGAGAAGAAAGCTGACTTCACCGTCGGCCGTCCCGTCCGAAACGGCGGTGACCCGATTCCCGTCGAACGAGAAGGTCAGATCGCCGTTTTCTTCATGGGTCACGCAGGGAGCGTCAGCGGCATATTCGGTAATCGTTCCTGAAACTTCGGGCTCTCCGTCCGCGTCGGGGATCCGGGCGATATCCTCCCAGATCATCCGGGCATAGATATGGCATCCCTCGTCGTTCAAGTGGATTCCGTCGTTGAGCAGGTAACCGGGTTCCCAGGCGTTATCGACCAGCATCCGGCACCATTTCTTGTTCAGATCGATCGCCATGCAGCCGTTCCGCTCGGCGATTTCGAGGATATCTTTCGACCGCTGGTCCCGTTCCAGGAGCATTTCCTTCGGATTTTCTTTACCATTCAAGTGGCTCGTCCAGAGGATGATTTCGGCGGAAGTCCTCGCGCGGGTCTTTTTCACGATCTCTTCGTACTTGTCCATCGGTCCGTAGACGTGGAAGAAAAGCAGATCGGGATACCAGGGATAAAGATCGCATTCGGCGGTTCGGGAGAGCGAAGGAGACTGAAATCCCCCGATCGCGGCATTTCGGAACTCAAAAGTCGCGGTCGGATACTTTTCTCGAAAAAACTGCTCGACTTCCTGCGTCCAACGCTGGGCGGTAATCGACTGACCATAGAACATCACGCGCAGATGGGCCGGATTTTCGGCGGTCGATTCTTCCAGCGCTTTCATCGTCCGCTGAATATGTATCGCCGTGGGATTCTCTGCGGCGGAAATCAGACTTACCGCAAACGCAAGAACGCAAATCAAACCGACCGATAAAAATTTTACGAGTTTCATTCGGAACCTTTCCCTGAAAGCGAGTATGTTTAAAGAACCGTTGCAAAGGTTATTGCGCCCATATATAATAGCACAGCAGGAGCCGAAAGGTCAACCCGCCTCTGCGGCGGCTCCGAAATCAGATCAATTTGAGCGGATCAAACAGCGATGAACTCACGGCGAACATTCTTAGGTTCTCTTTTTTCCGGCACTCTTGGTCTTTTGGCGGGAAGGTCCGCCTCGGCCCGTGCCGAAGAGTCTCTCTCTTCCCTCCCACTTCCTGTCTGTCACGAGACCGATATCTGCGTCTTGGGGGGAAGCGCGACGGGCGTTTTCGCGGCGGTCCGCGCGGCGCGTCTGGGGGCGCGCGTGGCGATCGTCGAACGGGCGAACGGGTTCGGCGGAGTCGCGGTAAACAGTCTGGTCAATGTCTGGCACCCCCTCTACGATACTCAATTCGAACGGAAGATTATCGCGGGACTCACCGAAGAGACGGTCGCTCGCCTTCAAAAACGAAACGCCGTCGATATCTACGACAAGAACCGGAGCGTCTGGGCGGGATTCAACTCCTCGGAACTGAAATTAGAACTCGACGAATTGGTCGTCGAATCGAAAATCAGGCCGTTTCTGCACACCCTCTTTTCCGAACCGTACTACGAGTCGGGAAACCTGACCGGTGTCATCGTCGACGGCAAGTCGGGGCGGCGCGTTATTAAGGCGCGCGTATTTATCGACGCGACGGGGGACGGCGACCTCTGCGTGCG
>JAGCAH010000081.1 GCA_017652805.1 Thermoguttaceae bacterium
GGCCAGCCCAGCGATTCCGGTTCAGCCAGAATCCCCGCCATACGAACATCCTTCATGGTACAATGTTCAATGAGGCCGTCCCCCGCTTTAATGAGAAGGCCGCGGCTGCGGATCCGTTCGACTACACAGTTCCGGATCACAAAATCGGAAGATTGGGCGCTCGAGTTCTGAAGAACGACGTCGCCGGTCGGAAGTTCGAGAGAATCGGCAACCGAGAGTTTTCCATCCGCGACCGGGCCTTCCGCCGTCGTTTCGGCAAGAAGATGAAAGTCGCGCGTGAGTACACGGATCTTATCCCCCTTTTCGATATTGGCGGTCTGGGAAGTGTATGTGCCGGTTGAAACTTCGTAACGTTCAAGAACGGTGAACGTGCGTGTCCGGCGGTCGAAACCGTCTGCCACTGCGTAATGGCCGTTGATATTGGTGCCGTCGTCGGTCATATCGGTAAAGACGCAGTCTTCCATCACCGGACCTTGCCGCATATTCGAAAAATGGGAAGCGTCGCAGCTGGAATGAATGCGCTCTTCGAGAGCGCCTTCCGGTTTCGGGCCGGGAACGACCTGACAGCGGATCAGTGAAACACGTCCCGCTCCCTGCCAGGCATGGAACGCGAACGCGCTCCCGTTCCAGACGGTCACATCACGAAACGCGACATTGCCGGAATCGCGAATCGCGCAAACATGGGCGCCGAGGCCGCGAAACGTGATCCGGTCGCCGGGCGAAAGGCCGGTCACCTTGTTGACCGTAAAGGTGCCGTCTTCGTTCTTCAGGTACTCCAAACCGTAACAGTCCCTGTACGGAAGCTTTTCCCCCGCGCGAAACGCCAGACCGACCCCGAGCGGACTGAAGAGGGAAGTGTCGGACAGATCGAAGCCGTACCCGGCATCCGGTTCCCAGACAAGACTGTTTTCCCCGACCGAAAGAACGGTTCCCTGCGCGTTCGCGGCCTGCATATGATCGATCGACAGTCCCTCGATCGCGACCTGATCGCACCGGCAAATCTGAACCGCCGAGGCCGTATAACTCTTAAAACGGGCAAAAACGCCGTGCGCGGCAAGGGTCAGATCCTTCCGGTCCGTAAAAACGAACGGGGAAAGACCGGAATAGACCCCGGCGGGAATAATGAGCTCTTCGTCAGTCGAGGCCGCCGCCGATGACACGCACTCGTTCAGGGAGACGAAAGCGCCTCCGAAAAAGACCCTTTCCCGAACGGTACCCGCTTCAAACCGGGTCTTGTCGTTCTGCGGAAGACGCGACGAGTCGGCGCCGGCATGCTCTTTTTCGTCGAGAACGCCGGGCAGATCGCTCCCCCACAGCGCCGCGCGGTTATCATAAGAAACCTCTTTCTTCCAACTGTTTTCGGAAAGGTTCACATGGGTAATATTTTTAAGCGTAATCGATTCCCCCTCGTTTTTAACGACCGAAAGATTCGCGGCGCCGTCGGCGATAACCGCGCCGCACCGGTTCCCGTAGAGGACCTGGTTCTTCCCCCGAAGGGAAACCGTTCCGCCGATCGCGCACCGCGCCGCTTCGGCATCGGCGGCCTCGGCGGCAAACGAAAGATTATCGAAATCGCACCGGACAGCAAAAAAGCCCTTTCCGGTCACCACCGTTTCGGCGCCGGCAAACGAACAGTCTTCCAGCGTAACCCGCTGGCCGGTGATCAGAACCCTGTTCCCCTCCCCTTCCAGTTTCAGGCCGGTGATTGCCGCGTCGGACGCCGAAATGGTGATCGTTCTCCCTTCCGCTTTCAGGACGCCGCCGGGAACGACCTGCCCGTCGCAGCGGGAATCGATCTCGGTTTCGGTTTCGGTAAACGAAGGAGCCTCGGCGGACGCCGGTCCGGTTCCGATCTGCGGCGCGGAAAGGGCGGCGGAGGCAAGAGAAAAAACGGATAAAATGAAAAAAAAGAAGAAAGTCTTTTTCATTGATGCAGGTCCTTTCGGCGGAAAATCGGAAAACGAAAACTCCCCACGGTTATAAGAGATTTCGGCTGGAATTTCAACGGGCCGCAAAGCCGCCAGGAGCCTTTCCCGCCGCTCCGCGGCGGAAGATTCCCCCTGTCCCGCACTCTTCCATAGTTCCCCCGGAAAAACTTTTTGAAAATTTTTATACCCTTATATTGACACATATAAAATTTATGATATATTTATGTCAAATACAAAGATTAAACGATTTGCCGCCTCTTGTTTACCACAGATTCCAAGGCAGCTTCGTCATCGGCCTGATCCGGCGCGTCCGAACCGTTCCGGGTCATTTCGGACGCTCAAAGGAACCTCTCCGCAAACAGCGATTTAGTACTATCGAACCGCAATATCAGTTTACTCACATAACGAAAGGATTACTCACATGAAGGTTCTTTGGCACATCGAATTCACCCGCGACTACCGCAAATTCCCCTATTTCGAGGGGGTCGAGCCGTCCCTTTTCACGCGGCATGCGGAGCAGTGCAAAAGGTTTGAGTTATGGCGCAGACGGCATAACTTCAATTCCTCGCTTTCCGTCTACTTTTCCCACTTTCCCGGTTTCCTGATCCCGGCGCCGGATCCGTTTTTCGATTTTCACGTCAACATCCTGGAGCGTCGACATCAGGCGTTCGCCGCGTGTAAAGAGGAGGACGCCGTGATCTTGCTCTCCCCCGGAATCCTCCTCGAGCCTGAGTTTAACGCGTCGCCCTATATCGAAAAGGCGGTCGAAACGGAAAGCCTGGTTTCCGTCTCTTTCGACGAGAAACATCTGTTGGGCGGGCTCTGGGTCGTCCCGCGCGGCATCCTGTCGATATTCTCTCAGCCGCTGCCGGCCGACGCCCGGAATTGCGACGATATCGCCTACTGGCACCACCTCGCGAAGAAGGACGGCCGTTTTCTTTTGGAGATTGATCGGAACATTTCGAACTACCTTCCTCAATACGCCGGCGGCGGCGACGAATACGTTCCGACCGACGCCGCGCCGACCGATTACTCCTACTCCCCCTGGACACTCGCTGATTTCCGGACATGGGAAAAAAATGAAAATTTCATCTTCGCCAAGACAATGCGCTGGTGTCCCCACGAATACGTCTACATCTGGAAACGGAACGAAAGCGAAATGAAAAAGTGGCTGATGGCGATCGATTTTTTATTTCGCCATTCCTACATCGACGAGTGGCGCGGCCGGTTCCAGATCGCTTCCTTCATCGACGGATCGAAATACTGGAACTGCGGCACCTACGATCTGGAAAACAGAACAAACAGAGAATTACAGCGGCGGATATTCCTCGAAGACGGAAAGGACGTGTTCGGAAACAGGCTTCAGGCGGAATGAGCCCCTTCTCCGCGGCGGCTTACGGTCCGCGGCGGAGATCTAGCGAAGCACGGACCCCTCGGCCGGCGCGGGCGCCGCCAGACGGGCGGGGGAAAGTGTCCGCCGCACCGGTTCCCGTAGAGGACCTGGTTCTTCCCCCGAAGGGAAACC
>JAGCAH010000082.1 GCA_017652805.1 Thermoguttaceae bacterium
GAGACCTTGATTCGGTCCCCCGTTCCGGCGATCACCCCTTTCAGGAGGGCGGCCGCCTGTTCCGGCGTCATTTCGGGATGGCGCGACAGCGCAAGCGTTGTCCCGGCGGGAAGAAGGTCGGGGAGCTCTTCAAACGAAGTCTTCCCGGCATACGGGCCGTCGAGGATTTTGAGCCACCCGGCGGCGACCAGGTAGCGGATCACGCGCGCGTATTTCTCGTCGGACGAGAGGTTGTTCATATGCTTTTCCTGGAACGCGAAGAGTTTTGCCGGATCGAACGACGCCGCCGATTTGGTGACCCCTTCGAAGGAGAAGAGACTGACCAGCTCGCTCGGCATGAAATACTCCGTTTTATCGTCGAGCGCCCAACCGAGAAGGGCCAGGTAGTTCAAAATCGCTTCGGGCAGGTAACCGGTCTGCCGGTAGAAGTCGACGATTACCGGGTTAAAACCGTCGGCGGTGGTCGCGAGCCCGACGCGGTCGGCGATCCCCGTTCCCTGTCGGACCAGTTTGGCGAAATCGTTGTTTTTCAGGTACTTGTCGAGTTTCCGTTTACTCAGTTTCGTTTTGCTTCCCGGTTCGGCCACGAACGGGAGATGGGCATACTGCGGAAGCGGGATCCCGAGTGACTGCGCGATGAAGATCTGACGCGGCGTGTTCGAGAGATGCTCCTCGGCGCGGATCACGTGCGAGATACGGATGTCGTCGTCGTCGACGACGTTCGCCAGATGATAGATGAACGAACCGTCGGCCCGCTGAATGACGTGATCCTGTTCGGTCGCCCAGTCGAATTCGACGTCGCCGCGAATCAGGTCGTGGATCACGAGTTTCCCCTCGCGCGGCATCTTGAGCCGGACGACACCGCTTCGCCCTTCGGCTTCGAACTTACGGCATTCCTCCTCGGAATGGGCGGCCCAACGGCGGCTGTAAACAAAGGTTCGTTTCGCGGCGACCGCTTCTTCCCGTTCCTTTTGGAGCTCTTCCGGCCGCGCGTAGTCGCGGTAGGCGAACCCCCCTTCGAGGAGCTTGTCGACTGCGGCCTGGTATTTGTCGCTCCGCTGCGACTGGTAGTAGGGTCCGTACGGCCCGCCGACCCCCGGTCCCTCGTCCCATTCGATTCCGAGCCATTTCAGACCGTCCAGGATCGGCTGAAGAGCCTCCTCGACATTCCGCGTCTGGTCGGTGTCATCGATTCGAAGAATAAATTTCCCGCCGTTTTTCTTGGCGAAAAGGTAGCAAAAGAGAGCCGTGCGAACCCCGCCGATGTGGAGATAACCGGTCGGGCTCGGCGCGAAACGGGTACGAACTTCGCTCGTCATCGAGTCAATCCTTTCGAAGATTACCGCGTGGGAATGCCAACTGTTTGGGAAGAAAGCCGACAGAGCCGTTTTTAAATGCTCCGCCGACCCTCTATTATACCCCCGAAATCCCGAGCGTCCATATTTGCCGCCGCGGCTCGCGGATCGTCGGTTGATTTTTCAGAGCGACCATCGGGAGCGAACGGCTTGCGGGAACAAGGGGGGGAAGAATCGCCAACCGAGGCTCTCGGTTTCGTCTTGTGAAATTTTCCGATCCGACTTAATATGCGGCAAGGGAAAAGAGAGGATTTCCCGCAACAAAAGAATTCGGGCGGCAACCGTACCGATGAACCTCAAAAAGACTCAGGGAACCTGAAACGTGACAGCACCGACGATCGACTGGGAAGATCTTCTGCAGAAGAACCGTGCCTGGATTCGGACGATCATTGCCGCCCATGGGGCGCGGGACGCCGATGAAGTGGACGAAGTCTTCCAGAATGTCGCGCTGGCGGTTTTCAGTCAGAAGACCCCGATTCAGGATCCCGCCAAGGTTTACGCCTGGCTCCATTCTCTGGTTATCAACCAGACGCGGCTCTACAGCCGCGGCCGGGGACGGTACCGGAAGCGGGTCGACGGGTTTCGGGACGAGAATCCCGAAGCGGATCGTTCGACCGAGCCGGAACCGATCGACTGGCTCCTCGACCGGGAACGCCGGACACGCGTTCGTGAGGCGCTGGGGCGGCTTTCCGCCGACGCCCAGGAGATTCTTCTCATGAAATACTATCGAAACATGAACTACAAAGAGATCGCCGAGGAACTCGAAACGAGTGTTTCCGCCGTTCAGGCGAAACTCCATCGAGCGCGCGCGGCGCTCAAAAAGGAAATAGTGCAATGACCGATGAATTTCGCGTCCCTCTGACCGAGGAAGACCTGTTTCAGCTGGAACTCCTGGCCGACGGCGAACTCGATGAAGAGTCGCGCCGCGACCTCCTGGAACGTCTCGACGGAATTGTCGACGGATGGCGGCAGTGTGCCCTGGCGTTTCTCCAGGCGCAATGCCTGGGTGAATCGATCGACGACGGCGCCCTTTTGGTCGGCGCGGCGGCCGGCGAGCCGGAAGAGACGGATGCGTCGGCTTTTGCCGACGCGGTTCTTTCGGCGCCGAGCCGTTCCGCGCTGGGAATGCGGCGCGAACCCGCCCGTGCCCCCGAGCCTCTGCGGACGCGCGGGTACCGCCGCACCGTCACGCTCATTTCGAGCGCGTGCGCTCTCCTTCTGGTCGGGCTGGTCGGGCTTCATTTCTTCGTCGACCGTGCCGACAAACCGTCGGTTCCGGGCGCGAAGAACCTCCCCCTTCTTACTGAGAGAGCGGCTCCGGAGGAATCGCCGGTCCTGACCTCAGAGGAGGAGATGGCCGCCGAGTCGGCTCTGAAATCGCCGACGGACGATTTTGAAGCCGAGCCCGCCGCCGAGGATCTCGCGGACGATCTTTACGCCGTGAACCGGATGGGGGCGGAGCCCGAAAGGGGCACTTTGGGCGTCAAACCGATGGCGGGCGCGTTGGGCGGCGCTTCGAGGGGGCTGACGGTAGCCGCCGGGTCGGTTCCGGCGCGCACTCTGTCGGTCGCGGCCGAAAAGAATCCAAAGATCCAGCATATCACAATCCGCCGTCCCGGCGGTCTGAACGAAATTTCGGTTCCCTGCGTCGAGGCCGAGTCGTACGTTTCGGACAACTCCGCCGCCGAGGCGCTGGCGAAAAACTACCGAGACGCAGGCTGTCAGGTCGAAACGCTTCACGAAGAACTCGAATTTCATCTTCAGAACGGGAAATCCGTGATTGTTCCCGTAGACACAATAGACGTTCATCGCGCGCCGAGTCGGACGTATTTCCTCTGACCGCGCTGGACAGGTCAGAAATTTGAATTCAAAAAGACTAACCGATCAGGTTATGAAAGAGGTGAAATGATGTTAAAACGAACAACTCTTGGTTTGGGACTCCTTGCGCTTTTCGTCTCGGGGGGGATCCTGATTTCCGAGGAGACGATTCAGCTCAAAGACCCGGCGCCGCTGACGACGGTTGCCGACGACGCACAGACGGAATCGCCCAGCACCGACGACGACACGGCCGCCGCCGACCCCGCGGCGGGGAGTCTCGACGCGAACACGCAGTCCTACTCGATGGTGATCGAAAACAGCGTCGGGCCGGACGGGAAACGGATTCAGAAACGAAAGGTCTGGCAGAACGGCACCTTGGTTGAGGAGAAAGAAGAGGTGGTCGAAGGGGACGACGGAGACGTGAGCGCCGAAATGAACGGCGAGACGATCCCCGGAATGATTTCCCGTTCTGAGCAGAACGGCGAATTTTTCGGGCTTCCCAAAGAGATGTCCGAAATGTTCAATGAGATGGACGAGAATTTCGATTCTCTCGCTCCTTTCGGTTCCGTCCTCGGCGGTTTGCCGGGACTCGAAACCGGGATGCGTCAACGGATCGAGCAGCAGACGGCTGCGGCGCGCGCCAGAATGGATGCGGCGCGAGCCGAGATGTATCGTCGGTTCGGCGGCGCGGTACCCGTGGCGCTGAGCGAATACTGGATCGGCGCGTCGGTCTCCCCCGTTTCCGACGAGACGGCGTATCAGCTCGGGCTCAGTGAGGGGGAGGGACTCCTGGTACGCGAAATCGTTCCGGGCTCCCCCGCCGAAAAAGCCGGACTCGCAAAGTATGACATTCTTCTGCAAATCGGCGGAACGGCCGTCTCCACCGCCGAGGAGATCGGCGGGATTGTCGACGGTGCCGAAGGAAACCCGCTCGAGGTTCAGTATATCCGCAAAGGTCAGCGCGCCGCGCTTGAACTGACTCCGGAAAAACGCCCCGAAACGCCGCTCGCTCAGGCACCGGCCGACGAGGCCGACCCGGCCGCCCCGCGCGAGCAGATCCGTGTCGTGCGTCCCGGAATGATCGTTCCTCAGAATGGCAGTCCCGAACAGGCTTCGGAGACGACCGGCGACGGTTCCTCGCCGGAAATGACACAGACGCCGCAGAACGACTCGCGGATCACGGCTCCAACGGCGCCGGAAGAGGCAGAATAAAAACATTCCTTTTTCGGGATAAAGAAAAGAACGCGCAGCTCCTCCGATAGAAGAAGGAGCTGCGCGTTTCTGTTTCGCGGCGTCCCTGCCGTCCGCGTCGTGCGGTTAGGAGTCCTGTTCGACCTTCCGTGTGACAAAAAGAGCGTAGGCGCCGACGACGGCGAATCCGGCGGCCGGAACCAGATAGGTGAGCGCGATTGATCCGGTCTTATCGGAGAGAAGCCCTTGAATCTGTGTCAGGAGGGCGGCTCCGGCGATCGCCATGACCATCCCCGACCCTCCCATTTTGAGGTCTTCTCCCAGGTTCCGCGTTCCGAACGCGAAGATGGTCGGGAACATCAGCGACATACATCCGGTGATTCCGATCAGCGTATAGACCCCCGAGACGCCGGGACGCAGCGCGGTATTCAGGCAGAAGAGAATCGCCAGAAGCGCCAGAACCGAAAGGATCGTCGAGGGCTTGAAGTATTTCATCAGGCCGGTGCAGACGAAACGCATCACCACAAAGAGGATCAGCGAGATAACGTAATACGTCGCCGCCGCCTGTTCCGCCGTTTTCGGAATAAAGGCGTTGAAGCGGATCGCCTCGCAGACGCTATAGAATCCGGCGGAGATCGGCTCCAAATGCCGAAACGCTTCCGGCCCGCCCCCGGCGAGGACCTCGTCCAGGTTGAGGGCCGACATGCAGTAGCGGATCGCGAACGACCAGGTGGCGATCTGCGCGCCGACGTAGAAGAACTGCGCAATCACGCCGCAGACGTAATTCTTGTTATGCAAAAGACGTTTCCACGTCGCGACGAAATCGATCCGTTTGTCTTCTTCCCGAAGCCGGGGCATGCGGGTAAAGAGGATCAGAAGCCACGTAACCAAAAGGATCAGCCCGATCGTCCCGTAGGTATAGGAAACCGCGTGAAGTTCTCCGGTGCGGACCTGAGCGAGCGCTTCGGCGGTCATCTCGCCGCGGTCGGCTTCGGAGAGGGGGTTTAAGTGCGAGAGGATGAACATCTGACTGATCGCGACTCCTGCGATCGAGCCGACCGGATTGAACGACTGCGAGAAGTTGAGCCGCCGCGTCGCGGTTTCGGGAGACCCGAGCGCGCAGATATACGGATTACACGCCGTTTCGAGAACCGACAGCCCGGCGAATGTGATCAAAATCGCGACCAGGTAGAAGAGGTAGCAGTAGTTCGGCGTCGCCGCGGTCAGACAGGCGGGAAAGAAGAGGAGGGTTCCGACGACGTACATCCCGAGTCCCAGAAGAACCCCAGCTTTGAATGTAAAGCGTTTCATGAACATCGCGCCGGGAATCGCGAAACAGCCGTACCCCAGCGCGTAACAGACAACCTGAATCCATGCGGTCTTTCCGTCGTCGAAACTCATGATCCTCTTAAACGCGGCCAGGAGCGTGTCGGTCATGTTGTTCGCCAGACCCCACCAGGCGAAGAGGGTTGTCAGAAGAAGAAACGGCCAGAGGACATTGAGCGGAATGACCTGCCCGACGCTCGAAGATGAGGAGCTTTCGTTCGGGACACGGTTTGGATTTGACATCGTTTTGGGTCTTTCTGTTGGTTGCCGTAAAAGACAAGGAACATATTACACCAAAACCAGAAAGAAAAAAAGAGCCCACCCCGAAATTTTTCCGGATCCGGCTCCGCCGCCGGACGGAATTCGACCGAAACAAGTTCCGTCCGTCCCGGGTCGAATCTCGCCGCCTGCGATGGGGAGTGCCATTTTTTCCGTTGTAAAGTATAATTAAGGGGGTCATCCGGACGGAAACGTCTTCCGCCGGTACAGGAAAATAGTTCAAGAGGTTCCTCGAATGAGCAGTGCCGGTCAGCCGGAACGGACAGGGCCGTATCGACATATCCGGCTCGTTTACGCCGGTCAGTCGAGTCAGTTGTGGAAAGCGCGCGATGAGCGGGACGGACGGGTCGTCGCGGTCAAACGTCTTTTGCCGAACCGGGTCGACCGCGAGCATGTCACACTTCTGAACAATGAACGCCGGGTCGCCGAATCGCTCAAGGATTCCCCTTCCTTCCTGAAAGTTTACGATGCCGGGCGGGACGGCGGAATTCCCTTCCTGGTTCTGGAATGGTTCCCCGCGCCGAGCGTCGGGCAGCTGATCAAACTCGGCTACGAGACGTATTCTCCCGTTCTCCCTCAGTTGATCCCGGCTCTTTTCGAGCCGTTTATCCCCCTTCACGCGGCCGGTTGGGTTCACTGCGACGTCAAGCCGGACAATTTCCTCTTCTCTCCCGACCTGGGAGTGAAACTGATCGACTTCGCGATCACCGAAAAGAAACGGAGCAATCTCTTCGCCCGTTTCCTGCCGAAATCGAAGACGATACGGGGGACGGCGACCTACATCTCTCCCGAACAGATTGATCACCGCGCCATCGACGGGCGGACCGATCTCTATTCCCTGGGCGCGACGATCCTCGAACTTCTGACCGCCGCCGCCCCCTTTTCGGGGAACACACTGGGGGAACTGCTCAATAAGCACCGGACGGGAATCGTCCCGTCGGCGGCGATGAAGAACCGGAACGTCACCCCGCAGTTCGACGCCTTTCTCAAATCGCTCCTTTCCCCCGATCCGGCCCAACGGCCCGAGACGGCGGCGGAGGCGTTTTCCCTGGTTAAACGGATCCCGATCTTCCGCAAAAATCCGGGTACGTGACCGCGCTGTTCCGTCGGGCGGCGCCGATACCCGGTACACGCTCATCGCCAACCGCGGCCCGCGGGAACGACCGCGGGAAGAATCGCCCGCCGCGGCACGCGGATTGTCGGCCGGTATTTCAGAGCGACCAGCGGGAGCGAACGGCTCGCGGGAACGACCGTTGGGAGAATCGCCCGCTGCGGCACGCGGACCGTCGAGCCTTACAGATTCAGATTGTTACTTTTCCGGTTTCTGATATAATAGACCCTCTGAGGGAGCGTCCCCCCTCTCGACCGCCCCCGTTTTGGCAGGGGAATGAAGTCCGATAGAGGCCCTCTTTGAAGGGGCTTTTGCGATAACCGATTGGAGCAGTTGTGCCCGCCGATTCACCCCTCTCCTTTGAACAGCCGATCCTGGATCTGGAAACGCGCCTGGAAGAGATGCCGAAGAACAACGCATCCCCGGAAATTCGGGAAGAAGTCCAGCGTCTGAAACTCGGTCTGGCCGAACTGAAAAAGAAGATCTACTCGAATCTGACCCGATGGCAGGTGGTCGAGGTTTCGCGGCATCCGCGCCGACCTCAGACGGGAGACTATCTCGATCTTGTCTTCGACGAATTCGTGGAACTGCACGGCGACCGTTTTTTCGGCGACGACCGCGCGCTGATTACCGGTTGGGCGAAGCTCGACGGCATGAAGGTGATGGTGGTCGGTCATCAGAAGGGGCATACGGTCAACGAACGGATGGCGTGCAACTTCGGCTGCGCTCATCCCGAGGGGTACCGCAAAGCGGTGGCGAAAATGAAACTCGCCGCCAAGTTCGGTCTGCCGGTCATTTGTTTCATCGACACCCCGGGCGCCTATCCGGGGATCGCGTCCGAGGAACGCGGCGTCGCCGAGGCTATCGCCGAGGCGATGTTCGAAATGTCGATCCTGCCGACCCCGATCGTCTGCGTGGTGATCGGCGAAGGGGGGAGCGGCGGCGCGCTTGGTATCGGGGTTGGCGATAAAGTTGCGATGCTCCAGTATTCCTACTACAGCGTGATCAGTCCGGAAGGGTGTTCCGGGATTCTCTGGAAGAGCGAAAAGTTCAAGGACAAGGCGGCCGAAGCGCTCAAGTTCACCTCGTCCGACCTGCTCAGACTCGGCGTGATCGACAAGGTCATCGAAGAGCCGCTCGGGGGAGCGCACCGCGATCCGCGCCTAATGGCATCGAAACTGAAACAGTATCTCCGTACGCAGATCCGTGCGCTGCGCCGCGTTCCGATGGAAAAGCTCCTCGACGCGCGATACAAGCGGTTCCGTGATTTCGGCGTCTATTTCGACAGTCAAAAAGAGGCGGATGCGGCGCCTTTGCGGGGGAGTCTCTTCCCGCAAACCCCATCCGATCCGTCAGCCTCGTCGGACGAATAGACGCTGCTTTTTTCCGTCTGTATTGAAGGATCATGACTCGGAAAAGGGAGAAGAACCCGGTGAAAAGAAAAGCTCTCGGCTACTACGATTACACCGTCATACTGACCTACTGCGGAATGCTTTTCGCGTTCTACGGTATCATGAAGGTGATCGACCTGGAGTACTGGGACGCGATGGTCTGCCTTATGCTGGCGGGAACGTGCGACATGTTCGACGGTTCGGTCGCCCGGACAAAGAAGCGCTCGCCGAATGAAAAGCGGTTCGGAATTCAGATCGACTCGCTGAGCGATCTGGTCAGTTTCGGCGTCCTGCCCGGGATCTTCGTCCATCAGATCGCGCGGGATATTCCGCTTTCCGGTCTTGTCGCCTCCCTCTACGTTTTGAGCGCACTGATCCGTTTGGCTTACTTCAATGTACTCGAAGAAGACCGCCAGAACCAGACGACCGAAAAGCGAAAAGTCTTTATGGGGCTTCCGGTAACGACCGCGGCGATCGTCCTTCCCTTTGTCTATGTCGTCTACGATTTCGGTCTTGTCCGGAACGAGGTTTACTTCCCCGTCCTCCTGGCCGCGATGGGGGTCGGGTTCCTTTCGCCGGTCGAAATCAAAAAGCCGGCGGCGCTGATGAAGATCTGTATTCTGATCCTGGGGATCCTCGAACTGGTCGGCATGGCGTATCTGGCCGGGTATAACACAAGATGAACGACTCGCTTGCGCTTCGCTTTCTTTACCGAACCCATTGCGGCCGCCTGCTGCTGAAACTCCTCGTCCGGCCGTCTGTCTCCCGCGCAGCCGGCCGCTTCCTTTCCGGCCGATGTTCCAAGCCGCTGATCCGCCCCTTTATTCGTAAGAACCGGATCGCGACGGACGACGTTCTCGTTCCGCCGGGAGGGTTCGCTTCGTTTAACGACTTTTTTACCCGAAAGCGGAGGATCTCCTTCCCCGACGATTTGCATGACCGGCTGATCAGCCCGTGCGACGGGCGTCTGTCCCGAATCCCCCTTCGGGGGGAGACGTTTCTCGAGGTGAAAAACTCGGTCTATACACTGACCGACCTTTTGTGCGACGCCGAACTTGCAAAGTCGTTCGAAGGGGGAGAGGCGCTCGTCTTTCGACTCATGCCGGTCGATTATCATCGGTATTCCTATCCGGCCGACGGGACGGTCACCGCCTCGAAGACGATACGCGGGGTTCTCCACACCGTCCGCCCGATCGCGCTTCGAACCGTTCCGGTCTTTTTTCAGAATTACCGCGAGTATCAGGTGATCGAGACGGAAAAGTTCGGCCGGATGGTTCAGATGGAGGTCGGCGCCCTCTTTGTGGGCCGAATCTCGAACCACTCTCGGCCGGAAGGAAACATGACCGTCGCCGCCGGGGAAGAGAAGGGGTATTTCGAGTTCGGCGGTTCGACGATTATCCTCTTGCGCGAAAAGAACGCTCCCGCGCTGAACGAAAAGATTCGGACGGCAACGGAAAACGGCGCCGAACTGTACGTGAGAGTCGGCGAACCGCTCGCCTGAGCCGCGGCGATGACCGGATTCCGTTGGGGAGCGTGAACCGAATCCCGCGTCTGATTTAGTGGTTCTGGAAGAAGTTCTTCAGGTTTTCGGCGGCGCTACCGACCGACGGCGCTTTCTTATGAGTGGAAGTTGCCGATTTCTTTACCTGCTTCTGTTTCGGCGCCGGCGCGTAGTCGTCCTCATCGAGATTGAGGTTGAGGATCGGTTCCGGTTTTTTTTCTTCCGGCTTTTTTACCGGGGCGGGAGGAGCCTGTTTGACCGCTCCGACCGGCGCCGACGGTGCGGGAGTCCCTTTAACCGGGGGGATCGGCGCGGGTTTCTTTTCGACGAGGCGGTCGAGAATACTCTTTTCTTCCGAGGCGTCGATCTCTTCCGACGGGCTCATGACGATTGTCGGTTCCGAGGGAGATGCCTCGGGGGAACCGTCTTCCAGAATCCAGCTCGAAAGATGGTCTTCTTCTTTGGCGGCCGTCGAGAGGGAGTTCTGTTCGACGGTACGGGCGACCACCTCGGCAATCGACTCGACTTTCGGCTTCTTACCGGCCGACATTGCGACGGAGATCACAACTTCGAACTCAAGGGGACCGATCGTCAGTCGATCGCCGTTGCGAAGTTCCGTCTCCTGATCGATGATCTCCCCATTGACGAAGACGCCGTTCCGGCTCCCCAGGTCACGAACGCCGACGTACCCTTCTTCGGTGAGGAGAACGCAGTGATAACGGCTGATCAGCTCGTTTTTCGACTTGAGCTGACAGTCGTCGGCCCGTCCGATCATAAACTTCGGGCGGTTAATTGAGATCAGTTGTCCGCTCTGTTTCCCGCCGACAACCTTTAACTGAACCTGCATTTTTTTCAACCATCTGAGTTAACCGAGAGACTTGCCAAACCGTAGAGGTTCCGGAGGGATGAAAAAAATATGGATAATAGCTGTTTTTTCCCGAACCAAAACCGTTTGGAAAGAAGGGCTTTTTGGGGGCAAAACCCTCCCTCTTATCTATTCTATCGGTTAAAAACCAATTCTATCAGAGAAAAAAAAGAAATCAATCCCTTAACCCCCTCTGCGGAACAGGACAGCGGGAACGTTTCTCTGGTGAATTCAAGGCGTTGTGCTATAATCGAGGAGGTGGGAAGGAGAAGTCGGCTTCGCAGCGGGCATGTCGACAAAGTCTTCCTTTTTTACCCATTTTATAAATGAGAGCCATCCGCCCGTCGGCGGAGCTCCCCCTTGAAAATTGGAACCAAACCGAATGTCCGAAGAGAAGAAGATTTCCGAACCGGAAACCGACCCGGCTTCCGATTCCCCGACCCTGGCCGATGTTCTGGCAAAATATGATATCCGTCTTCCCGACGATCAGATCGAGATGCTCGATCGGTACTGTCGCGCCCTTTGGGAATGGAACGGGAAACTGAATCTGACCCGGCATGACAACTACGAGAAGTTCGTCACCCGCGACTTGGTCGACTCGATTCGTCTGGCTTCCCACCTTCAGGAGGGGGAACATGTTCTCGACGTCGGCACCGGCGGCGGGGTTCCCGGGGTTGTCCTGGCGATTCTCCGTCCCGATCTTCAGGTCGAGCTCTGCGACGCGACCGAAAAGAAAGCGAAGGCGGTCGGCGCCATCCTCGACCAGATCGGGCTCGATCTGAACATCTGGCACGCCAAGGCCGAAGACCTTCTCAAGGCGCACCGATTCCATACCCTGGCGATCCGCGCCGTCTCGAAGCTCGAACGGCTCCTGGCGATCTTTGCGCCGGTCTGGTTCGCCTTCGACCGAATCCTGATGATTAAGGGGCCCGCCTGGGTGGAGGAACGGGGAGAGGCGCGCCATTTCGGACGCCTGACGAATCTCGCCTTGCGCAAAATCGATGAATACACCAATCCCGGCGTCGAGCATCAAAGCGTGATTCTCCAAGTCTGTCAGAAGAAACGCCTGGCCGAAATCGAAAAGCGGGCCGCGGATCTCGCCGCCGGACTTCCGATTAGGGAGTCGGCCGAATTCGTGGCGGTTGAAACCGCGCCCGCGCCGCACCGCAGCGCCCCGCCCCGACGCCCGAAAGGGAGCCGTCCCTACGGCGCGTCGGCGAAAGGACGGTTTTTCCCCCGTGACACAAAACGTGGCGGAAGGGGGAAATCCGGACCGAACGGCAAACCGAAAGGACCCCGTCCCCCCCGTCGACCTTCGCATTGAACAATCCCGGCATCCGATCGGGCGTCCGACCGGCTTCAGACGACGCGGAGCCGGTCGGACGTGCCGGCAGCGGATGTCGTTATACAGATACACAGATTCGGCTCGTCGAGCCGGAAAGGAGTTGAATAAGAAATGTCCCAAACGAGTCGTTTATTCCGGCTGATTCTGACACTGTCGATCTGTCTTCTTTTCTTCGGCGGCTGCCGCAAAGACGGTCCGAGCGAAGAAGAGCTTCGCGACCGTCAGGCCGCCGAGGCGCAAAAAGAGGCGGCCGCCGCACTCTTTTCCGACGAAATCCGTTCCCTTTCCGACGAGGAGCTCTCCGCTCTTCCGCCGCGCAACTCCCTCCCGACCGAGAAGATCGTTCCCGGCGCGGTTAGTGCGCGGGTGATTCAGCCGATCCGGTTCCTCCGCTTTTCGCAGGCCGAGAAGCTGATCCGCTTTTTCGCCGACAATCCGCCTCTGGTGCCGTTCTTCAACCAGTTCGACCAGATCGAGCTGATCATCACCAGTTTCAAGATTGTGCCGGTCTCCCTTCTCGATCCGCAAAGCGGCGAGCAGATCGGCGAGAACTACCCGTTCCGATTTTCGTCGGTCTATGCCAGGAAAAACGAACCGGTGAACCGCGAGGCGTTTAGAAACGCCCAATTCGGCCGCGTTCCGCAAGATCGGATCGAGACCCGTGTTTTTGGGGGGACGGAGGTCTCTATTGCCGAAATTCCGGTGGCCGTTCCGCTCGACGCTTCCCGAAAGCAACTCGCGCGGATTGACGGGGTGGTGACTGCGGTTGCCTTTCCGTCCGAGAATGAAGCGCTCGCGGTGACCGGTCCGATTAGCGCGGTCGAGGGTTTCTTCTCGGCCGGGGACGGGGAAAAGCGAGGGATATTGGCACAGCGGGTCGGCCACGTCGATATCGACAGGTTCGACTTTGCCTTTTTCGACGACTATTCCTCTCCCCAGAAAGAAGCGATTAATTTTGTTCCTTTCCCGCCGCTTCGCGAGATTCTCCTCGAAAACGCTCGTTTCCTTTCGATGACGATCGACGCGACCGCGCCCGAAGGGGAAGACGCTTTCCGGCTGGAGATTGCCGCCGATTCGAACGAAGCGCTCGATAAGATTGACGAGGGGCTCGGCACCACCCTTTTGCAGTTGGACGACGAGTTCCAAAAGGGGGCGGCCCAGCTGACCGGAACTCCGCAGGAGGGAATCGCCTCTCTCGTCGCGGAAATGAGCGGGATGCTCCGTTCGGTGACGCAAACCCGAAACGGGAATGTGATAACCGCCGCACTGGCGAGTTCTCCCCAACGGATCGAACTCTTCGGTCGGCTCTTCGACGAGCTTCACGCGATTGCCGAAATTTCCGCGAAAGAGAACCGCCGGATGCAGACGGCGGGGAACCTCAAGGTTCTGGGGGATCTGATCAACGCGTATTACGCGAAAAACAACCACTACCCTCCCCTGGCGATCACTTCCGCCGACGGCACGCCCCTTTTGAGCTGGCGTGTGGCGCTTCTGTCCGCCATGGGGCCGGAAGGGGAGGCGTTATACAATGAGTTTAAGACCGACGAGCCGTGGGACAGCGAGACAAACATTAAATTGTTGGAACGGATTCCGATGGTCTACCGGACTCCCTTCCTCCCCCCGAACGAAGGGAAAACCCTCTTCCGTATCTTCAGCGGGGAAGGGGTTCCCCTTTCTCTTTCGGACGAACCCCCCAAGATGAACGCCTTCGAAAATCCGGGAAAGACGTTCCTGGTCGTCGCGGTCGATCCTTCGCAGGCGGTCGAGTGGACCCGTCCCGACGAACTGACCTTCGACCGCGATAAGATTCCCGAAATCTTCGGAGACTTTGTCCTGGCGCTCCCCGTGATGGGGGAACTCTTCACAGCGCCTCTTTCCGGTGCTTCCGAGGAGCTTGACGCTCTCACCGCCTGGATCACCGGTGTTCCAGGGGAAGAGACGTCCGAAGAGGGAGTTGCCGACCAGAACGGACCGAATCCGGACGGGGAGGTTTCCCCTCTTGAAAACTGAGGAGAGAGTCGGTTCCGTCTTTCCAAAAAAAAGAGGGAAGATATAATATCTGCGGTTGAGTTATACCCTCCCGCGCTTCGGCGCGGATCGTTCTTTCCGGAAGTACAGACATCTCACCGAATTCGAAAGAGAGTCGATTGATGACCAGAATTGCCGATTTGCTGAAACAGTATATGAATGTCCCCGACGCGTCTGCCAAGACGTTCGCCGAGCTTGAAAAGATCTGTGAGGTCAAAACCTTTTCGGCCAACGATATCATCTATCGGGAACATGAAGATTCCCGTTATCTTTACATTGTGATTTCGGGACAGGTTGACATTCAGTATCTCCTAAAAGACGGACGTCGGAAAACTCTCGACAACTGCATGCCGGGGGACTACCTTCTCTGGTCGTCGCTGATCGAACCTCATCAGACCAACTCGATTGGCGTTTCACGCACCACGTCGGAACTTCTCCAGATCGACGGCAGACAACTCATGGAAATCTGCCGCCGGGATACCGATTTCGGGTTCCATATGATGAGTCTGATTGCCTCGGTGATCCGCCGCCGCCTTCAGGCCGCTCGCTACCAGCTTTCATTCCACTCTCTTTGAAAAAGATTTACCGATGACGGATTTTCCCCGCGTAGCGCGGGGGAGGAAGGGTGCGGGTTGCCTCAGTGCTAGAGAATCTTGCGTTTAACTTGCTGATCATCCTGGGAGCCGGTCTTCTGGCGGGGGTCATCTCAAAACGGCTGAATATCCCGATGGTTATCGGATATCTGCTCGCCGGGGCGCTGATCGGTCCGGGGGGGTTCAAGATCATCGTGCGCGACGGCGCCGAGGAGACATCCGCCCCCGCTGTGGTTCAGGTCGAAGAAAGCGCGGCAACACTGGAAGAGCCCGCCCCGTCCGGCGGGGATGCGGCGGTGCCCGCCCCCCCCGCGACGGTCTCTCAGAACGATCTTCTCGATAAGCTCGCCGATCTCGGCGCGCTCTTCCTCCTCTTTACGATCGGGATTCACTTCACGCCGTCGGATATCGTCAAAAACAGGAAGTTTCTTTTCCTGGGGGGCCCGGTGCAGATGGTTCTTGTCATCGTGCCGTTGACCTTCGTGGCGTATAAACTGAGCGGCGACTGGCGGAACGGGCTTCTGATCGGGTTCGCCGCTTCGCTGAGCTCGACGGTTCTGGTCTTTAAATCGCTCGCCGAGTTCGGCCAGAGTTCTTCCCCTTATGGGAAACGCGCAGTCTCGATCCTCCTTTTCCAGGATATCGCGACCGCGCCGATTCTCTTGGTCATTCCTCTCCTTTTTCCGGTCGGCGGAGAGACGGGGAGTATCGCTAACACATTTCTCCTGATGGGGGGGAAGGCGCTTTTCTTTGTGGTGCTGATCGCCGGGATCCGCCTTCTGTTTACTACGAAAGGGATCTCGATGATCTCGCAGCTCAAGAGCGTCGAGATCATGGTTCTCTTTACGGTCTTTCTCCTTTTCGGAGTCTGCGCGGTTGCCGACCGACTCCAGCTTCCCGAGGCAATCGGCGCGTTCGCGACCGGCGTGGCGCTGAGTGAAAACCGGCTGACCAGCCAGATCGGCGCGCTGGTGACGCCGTTCCGCGAAACATTCTCGGCGATCTTCTTTGTCACGCTCGGCGCCCTCTTTGATCCGCAGATCCTGATCAACTTTCCGGTGCCGACCCTCGAAATCCTTCTGGGGCTTCTTCTGCTGAAACTGATTGCCGGGGCGGTGGCGTTTAAGGTGATCGGCCTTTCGGTCGTCCCCTCTTTGGCGATGGGTCTGGGAATCTCGCAACTCGGGGAACTTTCATTCATCATCTTGCAGCAGGGACCGTTCCGCGCTGAACACCCCCAGCTTTATCAGCAGATTCTTTTTGCCGCGCTGACCAGTATCATCCTGACCCCGTTCTTCCTGAGACTGGCAATGAACGTCGTTAAGAAGCGCCCGATTGTCGAAAACGTTCCGGCCCCCGAACCGGAATCGCTCCTTCCCGAGGACGAAGCGAAACACCGCGGGATTGTGGTCGGGCTCGGTCCGATCGGGAAACAGGTGACTCATTTTCTTGCCGACTCGGGAGTGGAACTGACGCTAATCGACACGAACCCGGGGAACTTCCAGGACCTGGCTCAGTTGGGATTCCAAACGATCGTCGGCGATGCGTCCGAGGCGCGGACGCTCAAACTGGCCGGGGTGAGCGGGGCGCACCTGGTCGTGATCACCATTCCGAACGACGTTTTCGCGACCGATACGATCCGGGCGATCCGCCAGCTTCGCGAAGACTGCACGATTGTGGCACGGTGCCGCTACAAGACGTTTGTCGCCGAACTGGAACGTGCCGGCGCCGATATGGTTGTCTGCGAAGAGGACGAGGCAGGGCAGCGGCTGATCGAAAGAATGGGAGCGCTCCTGTGAGGCGGTCGCTCCGTGCCGAGCTGAGCGATCTGGCCGAACCGAGGTACCGCCGGATGCTTACCAAGTTCGTCCGGACGCGGCGGCGTATCCTGGGGGTAAGGATTCCTCTGTTGCGTAAGACCGCACTTCGCCTTCTGAACGAGGGGGGAGGCCTTCCGAATCTGACTTCCCGCTCGACCTATGAGGAACTCGTCGTCGCCGGTATGATTCTCGCCCGCGTTCCCTATCCGCGCGCCTTTCTTTGGAGTGAAATCGGCGTCTATCTCGACGAGGTCGATACCTGGATTTACGGCGACATACTGGCCGGAGAGCTCAAACAGGTTAAAAACGATCCCGAGTCGTATTGGGAATGGATCGGCGAACTTCTGTCCGATCCGCGCGAGTTTCACGTCCGGTTCGGCGCGGTACTTCTCCTGACCTACTTTATTAACGACGACTACATCGACGATGTATTACAGTGTCTGACAGGGATCGACCACCCGGGCCGTTACGCCCGAATGGGGGCTGCCTGGGCTCTCCAGCGCTGTTATTTCGCTTTTCCCGAAAAGACGCTCCTCGCTCTTGACACGCCGAACCTGGTTCCGGAGATCAGGCGCCGGGCGGTTCAGAACATCCGCTCGGCGTGTAAACGCCTGGGGGAGGAGTCTCCCGTCTGATTATTAGATGATTATTAGAAATCTCCGCCTGAAAGGAAAATGCGGAAATTTTTCGGCAGACACAGAAAAAGCCGACGCGGGAGGCGTCGGCTTCGCTGGAACACATCTCATACACACAAAGGTGATCAGGCCATCTCTTTGAGCGCTTTCAGAGCCTTGATCTTGATTTTGTTGTGCGCCGGTTTGGCCGGAACGTCACGAATTTCACCGGTGAACGGGTTCTTGACGCCCTTGCGGGCTTTCTGAGCCGGGACGAGCTTCTTTTCGATCTTCAGAAGACCGGGAAGGGTGAAGCTGCCGGGACCTTTTTTGGCGAGACTGGCGGCGATCTGGTTGCCCAGCTCGTCAAGAACGGCGGCAACCTGTTTCTTGTCCAGACCGGTGGTACCGGCGATGTTGGCGATGATTTGGGTCTTGGTCAGCGGCTTTTCAATTTTAGCGGCCATTTTGATCCTCTTTTTAGTAATACATAATAATTTAAACAGAATATCGGTGCGGAACCAATCCGCATCGATATGAACCAACTTCTACACAACAAGAAACGGAAATCCTTATCCTTTCCGCCTCCTGCGCAAGCATTATGAGTCATAAACAGGCGTCTTGTCAATCCTTTTTCAAGAAAAAGAGGGGAAAAATGCGTTTTTTTTCGAAATTTTCCCTCTCCTCTCCCTGTTTTCCCGCGGCGGAAGGGAAAAAGCGGGGACTTTTCGACTTTTTGCCAATTAGTATACTGGTACTTTATACTTTCTCCCGCCGTCGGTTCAAACGGTTTGATCTTTCGTCGGGACTTCTCCTCGGTTCCCCGAACCGACCCACTCGCAAAAGCTACGAAAGAGGTACGGTATGTGCATGTGTCAACCGCGCGCTAACGCCATCAACAGCCCCGACTATCTTCCCGTCGAGATTCTTCGGAAACTCCAGTGGCAAAAGTTTCAGGCCGTACTGAACTTTACCTATTCCAACGTCGCCTGGTATCGCGAGAAGATGAAAGAGAAGGACGTCAAGCCGGAAGATATCCGTTCGCTCGACGATGTCAAATACCTGCCGACGATCGTCAAGACCGATCTGCGGGACACCTACCCGTTCGGGATGCTGGCGGTCGATATGAAAGACGTGGTTCGTGTACACGCCAGCAGCGGCACCACGGGCAAACCGATCGTCCTTCCTTACACCCGCCGAGATCTCGAAGTCTGGACCGAGTCGATCGCCCGCGGAATGGCCGGCGTCGGGCTCACGAACGAAGACGTCCTCCAGGTCTCGTATGGCTACGGTCTTTTCACCGGCGGACTCGGCGCTCATCAGGGGGGCGAGTTCCTCGGAGCGACCGTTGTGCCGATGTCGGGGGGGAACACCGAACGCCAGCTGAACCTGATGCGCGATTTTGGTGTGACGGCGATCGCCTGCACCCCGAGTTATTTTGTTCATCTGATCAGTAAAGCCGAAGAGATGGGGATGGACTGGAAAGAGACCAAACTTCGGCTCGGCTTCTTTGGGGCGGAACCGTGGACGAACGAGATGCGCCGCAACATTGAACAGGTCGCCGGAATCAAAGCGTATGACATTTACGGCCTGACCGAGATTTCCGGCCCGGGTGTAGCGCTCGACTGTGTCTATCAGTCCGGTCCCCACATCTTCGAAGATCACTTCTATCCCGAAATCCTCGACCCCGACACCTTGGAGCCGGTTCCGGACGGTGAATACGGCGAACTCGTTTTCACGACCCTCGACAAGCAGGCGATGCCGCTGATCCGGTACCGGACGCGCGACATCACCCGCCTGATCCCCGAAAAGTGCGAATGCGGACGAACCATCCGCCGCTTCGACCGGATCTCGCACCGCAGCGACGACATGATGATCATCCGCGGCGTCAACGTCTTTCCCGGTCAGATCGAAGCGGCGCTCCTTTCGGTCGAAGGAGCGGTTCCC
>JAGCAH010000083.1 GCA_017652805.1 Thermoguttaceae bacterium
CCGATGCGGCCCGCGCCACGCTCGTCGAGGTGGTCCGCCAATGGAACTGGTCCCGCTGCTGGGGGTGGGATTTTCCGTGGACCGCGATGGCGGCGGCGCGTCTGGGCCTTCCGAACCTGGCGGTCGATCTTCTTCTGAGCGGGGAACCGCGCAACGATTACGACGAGCGGGGCGTCTGTCTGGGCGGTCCCTGCCTCTACCTGCCGGGGAACGGCGGACTCCTTTACGCGGTGGCGATGATGGCTGCCGGCTGGGACGAGAACGCCGACGAGCTCGCACCCCCCGACCCGCCGGAGAGGGGAGTTCACGAGACCGCGCCCGGATTCCCCGCCGAAGGATGGCGCGTCCGCTGGGAAGCGCTTCGTCCCGCGCCGTAGCCCCCCGGCGTTTCGGGCGGTTCGCCGCCGGTTCGTCTGCCGCCCGCAAAGTTTATCCTGTTTTAACAGACTTCTTCTCTTTCCCATCTAAAGTTTTGGTCCGGTTGTGCCGATTATAACGATTAGGAGGGAGTACGGGGGGCAAGGAGTCTAAAATGGTTAAAACAGAAAAATATTTCCGACCGACAAATGTCATCGCGCTGGCGCTTCTTTTCCTAACGCTGGCCGGCGTTTCGGGGTGCGCCAACGCGCTCTTTACGGCGGCGTATCTGATCAAGGGGAACGAGGTCGACCCGGAGTTCAAAAAAGAGGTCAAGGAGATCCCGAAACATTCGAAGATGGTGGTGATCTGCCGATCGCCGTACCAGACCCTTTTCGGCATCGACGATCCGAGCAAAACCCTTTCGGTCGCCCTGACCAAGGCGCTCGCCGATAAACTGGACGAGAAGAAGAAGCTCGAATGGATCCCGATCGACAAGGTTGACGCCATGTTCGACGAGTCGGAATTCGCCAACGAGAGTTTCGAGAAGATGGGGGCGAAACTCGGCGCGGATTACGTTTTCGGGGTCGATATCGACTCGTTCAACATTCATCATTCTCCGCAGTACCTACAGGGGAAATCGCACGTCAACGTCCGGCTGGTCAAAGTCGACACGGGCGAGATCGTCTGCTCGAAATCGCTGCCGCAATATGTCTATCCGCCGAACACGCCGGTCTCGGCCAGCGACATGCTCGAGGAGCGGTTCCAGACCCTCTATACGGTGAAACTGGCCGATGAGATCGGCTGTTGTTTCTATCCCTACGACCCGCACGAAAAAGTCGCGCTCGACAACGACGTGTCGCGAATGAGATAAAATGCCGCTGCCTCTGATCACCAGCCCGTCGAACCCGCGCGTCAAGCACGCCGCCGCGCTGCGCGAAAGTCGGCGCCGCCGCAAGAGCGGGGAGTTTCTGATCGACGGAGTGCGCGAAATCGACCGCGCCCGAAAATCGGGGATCCGTCTTCTGGAAGTCTACGCCAGGGTCGAACGGGGCGCGGAAGGACTTTCGACCGCGCCGGGATCCGGCAGAGACCTTCTCGACGAGCTGGAACGCGCCCGTTTTCCCGTCTGGCCGGTCGAACGGAGCGTCTTTGCCAAGATGGCGTTCGGCGATCGGGACGAGGGAATCGTGGCGCTGGCCGAGGCGCCGCGGCGCGACTTTGAGCTCTTCGAATCGAAACTCCCCGATAATCCCCTTCTGTGCGTCTTGGAACGGATCGAAAAGCCGGGGAATATCGGCGCGGTCTTCCGGTCGGCCGACGGCGCCGGGGTGGACGGGATCATCCTGGCCGACTGCGGCGGCGACCTCTGGCATCCGAACGCGATCCGTTCGAGTCTCGGCACTCTGTTCAGCGTCCCGTGTGTGACTGCCTCGTCCGACGAGACGATCGTCTGGCTCCGGCGTCGCCGCGTCCGAATCGCCGCGGCGATCTGCGACGCCGCACTCCCCTATTCGGAAATCGACTATACCGGTGCGGTGGCGATCGTTCTGGGGAGCGAAGACGAGGGGCTGACGCCGATCTGGCATGACAAGACGAAGACCGGAGCCGACTCGGCGGCGATCGTCCTTCCGATGCGCGGAATCGCCGACAGCCTGAACATTTCGAACGCTGCGGCGATCCTTTTCTACCACGCGCTCCTTCGGCGCGAGTCGAACCGTCCTTGATTTCGGCATCGGAATCTGTTAAATTTTTCTCATGGAATCAACATCGTCCCGATCGGCTTCCGCCCGTCTGCGGGGGAGCCTTACGCTCGTTCTGATCACGATTTCCGCCGGGCTCATCTTCGGCCGGATCCTGGCCGTCGATTCGATTCCCGACCGCGCGGTTCAGGAGTACCGTCTGGCGCGGATCCCGCAGACCCTCCGCGACAAGGCAAAAGAACTGAAAAAGGAAGGTCTTTCCGACGACGCCGTCAAAGCGCGTCTGAAACAGACCGCCGCCCGGCTCCGCGCCGACGCGCTGAAGGCGCGGCCGACATTGAGCGCCAACGACCGGAGCCGTTGGCTGACGATCCGCGCACTGGCCGAGCCGGAAAGCCGGGTCTACCGCTATCTGCCGCTCGACGCCGACGGCAGCCGCAAACCGCGCTACGCCAAGGGGGAGATTTTGCGCAACACGCCCGCCGGTTCTCCCGACTCGATCGACACGGCGGCGAACCGATCCGGAACCTACCTGAAAGAGTGGGTTCCCTACGCGGTCGACAAGGCGATGGAAACTCCCGGCTGGGACACGATCGACATGGTCAAGCACGGCCTGTCCGACGAGGAGTTCGATCCGGCGGACCCGTATAGCGGCTACCTCTATTCGAGTAAACCGACTCTCCTGCCGACCCTGATGGCGGGGGTCTATTGGGTCTGGCTCCACGCCACGGGGCTTTCGCTGCGCGAGCATCCCTTTCTGGTCGCCCGCGTTCTGCTGGTGATTTACAACCTGATTCCCCTGACGCTCGGCTGGTTCTTTATGGGGCGGCTGATCGAGCGGTTCGGCGGGGACGACGAAAAGACCGCCGACTGGGCGAAATTTTTTGCGGTTGGCACGCTCTGTTTCGGCACGTTCCTTTCGACGTTCGCCGTCACGCTCAACAACCATCTTCCCGGCGCGGCGGCGATCATGATTTCCCTTTACGCCACTGCGCGGATTCTGGCCGACGGCGATTCCCGAACCCGGTATTTCTTCGCCGCCGGTCTTTTCGGCGCGCTGGCGGTCGCCTGCGAACTTCCGGCGGTTCTGATCGCGCTGTTGGTCTGCCTGGCGCTCCTTTTCCGTTTCCCGAAAAAGACCCTCCTCGTTTCGGTTCCCGCCGGTCTGGCGGTCGCCGCGGCGTTTTTCGGAACGAACATTCTGGCGCACGGCACGTTCCGCCCCGCCTACTCGCAGAAGCGGGACCACATCGCGCTGGCGAAAGCCGAGCATCCGACTGAAACCGATCGCTTTTTAGTCACCAGCTTTGACCCCAACGACTGGTATATCTACCGCTTTTTCCCCGGCACGGCGAAACGCGACCCGAAAAACGCCCGGATGAGCTACTGGTCCGACCGGCAGGGGGTCGACCGCGGGGAACCCTCCCGCGCGCGTTACGCGTTTCACGCCCTGCTGGGACATCACGGGCTCTTTTCCCTTTCGCCGATCTTGCTTCTGAGCGTCGCCGGCGCGTGTATCTGGCTCTTCCGCGGGCCCGGAACGGAACGCCGCCTTTTCGCCGGCGGCGTCCTGCTGACCGCCGTTTTCTTTTTCCTGTTTTACGTCAGCCGGAACCAGGGGGACCGCAGTTACGGCGGGATGACGTGCGGACTCCGCTGGTTCTTCCCGCTCATCCCGTTCTGGATCCTGACGATGCTCCCGGCGCTCGATCGGCTCGGTCGGACCCGCACGGGGCGCGCGGCGGCGCTGATCCTTTTGTTCCTTTCGGCGTTTTCGGTTGCCTATCCCCTCTGGAACCCCTGGTCGCACCCCTGGATTCTGAACCTGACGTTTGGGAGATGACATGCCGCGTCGTTTTTTCCTTTACGCGCTGACCTTTCTTCTGGTTCTGCTGACCGCAGCGGGCTCCGCCGCGGCGACGAAGAAAAAGGCGCGTTCCTCGGGACCGACTTATTCGGTTGATTGGGCGGACGAGGTTACATTCGACTTTCAGGAGATGCCGCTGCGCGACGCGTTTGCCATGTTTGCCCGAAACGAAGGATTCGCGTTTTTCCTCGACCGCCGGGTCGACACCGAGCAGCCGGTCACCCTTTCGGCGGGCGCGACCCCGCTTCTGGAAGGAATGACCGACTTGGCGCGGTCGGCGGGACTCGACGCGATTCGAATCGAGCCGTCGATTCTCTACGTCGGTCCCCCGAAAAGCGCCGGGGAACTCCTCCTCCTGACGGCAATCCACCGGGGCGACCTTTCGGTGCTCGAAACGCGCTCCCCCCTTCCGAAAGGGGACGGGGTGGTCTATCCGACCGACCTGCTCAAAGAGGCGGCCGACCAGATCGGCGGGACGTGGACCGGACTCGACCGGATGCCGTTTGACTGCTGGCGCGCCGATTCGCTCGCTCCCGTTTCGTACCGCACGCTCTTTTCGCTGGTTCTGATCGGATACGGCGTCGATTACAGGGTCGAGGGAACGAAAGAGAAGCCGGCCTTTAAGCCGGTCAAGATCGACCGCGCGGCGTCGGTCACACGGCAGTGGCCCGCGGTCGACGCTGAGGGGATCGACTTCGGCGCGTACGAGAACCTGACGGCGACCCCCGTCCGGGACGAGATTCGTGTGACAGGCTCGTTCGAGACGATGGCGGGGCTCGAATATCTGGTGACGCGGAACCGGCAGAAACGGGAGGTCGACGCGAACCTGGCGGCGCGTGCCGAGGTGCAGCGTCCCGACCGATCCGGCGTGCGGCGGATCATTACCGGCGACGTCAAACAGACCACGCTCCAGACCCTTTCGGACCGGCTGAAAGAGGAGCTCGGCGTCGAGCTTCGGCTCGACCCTTCGCTCGACGGAACCGGAATCACGATGCAGACACGCGTCACCTGCTCGTTCCGTGCCGCCGACGCCCGCCGTGCGGTCAAGACGATCGCCGACGAGCTGGGCATCGGTTTCGACCTCTACGAGAACGCCGCCGTTTTGCGGAAAGAGTGATTTAACTCTTTCCCCGGCGGATCGGCCGAAATTCTCTTCAACGGCGGAGTCCCGGCCTCGCGATTACGCCGAAAAATAACGCCGAATCGGCAGTAGATTTAAATTACTGCCGATTCGGCGTAAAAGGGGAAGGTCGAAATCAATCGACCTCCCGGAGTCCGCATCCGTCCGGCGCGGGCCTTTGACGGGGGAGGGGAAGAATGAATGATTAAAGGAAATGGCAACAACGTATAATTCGACAAAGGAGAAAACGACATGAACGAGATCAGGGGAATTGAAGGAATCAGTAAATTTTTGGGCGAGGCGGGTTCGTTCTTTCTGGCGACCGCCGACGGCGACCAGCCGAAGACCCGGCCGATGGGGTTTCAGATGCTGTATAACGGAAAACTCTATTTCGCGGCCGGCAAACACAAGCGGGTTTACGCCCAGATTTTGAAAAACCCGAAGGTGGAAATCTGCGCTTTTAAAGGCTCCGATATTGTGAGATACTACGGCAGGGCGGTCGTCGACGACGATCCCGAACTCTTCGAAGCCGCGCGGAAAGCTTTCCCGTTCTTAGATCAGATCTACAACGAAAAGACCGGCCTGAAAATCGCGATCTTCTCCCTCGAAGACGCCAAGGCGGAGTGGATCGATATGGTCGATTACAACAAGAAAAAAGAGATCGAGCTTTAAGAGGCTCGCGGACAGAAGACAGGGCGAAGAATAGCCGTTTCGTGTGAATCGCGAAGCGGCTACTCGTTCTTATTCTCCCGTCGGCTCGATGCCGTACCTGGCCAGCTTGCGGTCCAGAGTGCTCCGGTCGATACCGAGCGATTTGGCGGATTTCGTCTTGTTCCACTCGTAATGCTCGATCGTGCGGCGGATCAGGTCGCGTTCCGCCTCTTCGATCGTCAGGAGGGGAAGCGGCGCGGGAAGGGGCGCGCCGGGATCGACTTTCCGGTGCGTGTCGGTCGGGGTCGGGATCGCCGAAAAGAGAAGGTCCTCGGGGAGAACCGACGGGGGCGTTCCCACAAGAACCGCCCGTTCGATCACGTTCTTCAGTTCCCGGACGTTCCCGGGCCAGCGGTATTGGCGGAGAAGGTCGGCCGCCTCGGCCGAAAAGCCGGTGAACCGCTGTTTCATCTGAACCGCGAAAAGGTTCAGAAAATGTTCCGCCAGGAGGGTGACATCGTCCCCCCGTTCGCGCAGCGGAGGAACCGGGATTTCCAGAACGTGGAGCCGGAAGAAAAGGTCGCGCCGGAATCGGCCCGCCTCGACTTCCTTTTCAAGGTCGCGGTTCGTCGCGGCGATCACGCGGACGTCGACTTCGATCGGCTTGTTCCCCCCGACCCGTTCGAACGGCTGGCCTTCCAGGACGCGGAGCAGTTTCGCCTGGAGTTCCGGCTGCATTTCGGCGATCTCGTCGAGGAAAAGGGTTCCTTTATCGGCCGCCTCGAACTTGCCGATCTTCCGTTCGACCGCGCCGGTAAACGCGCCCTTTTCATGCCCGAACAGTTCGCTTTCCAAAAGGGATTCGGAAAGGGCGGCGCAGTTGAGACAGACCAGCGGCTTTTCGCGCCGCGGACCGCCGAAATGGATAGCGCGCGCGACGAGCTCTTTACCGACACCGCTCTCCCCCCGAATCAGCGCCGTCGACTTGCTTTCGGCAACCCGGCCCACGATCTTTGACAGTTCCAGCATTTTGGGGGATTCCCCGATGATCTCCGAGTTCTGCCCCAAAAGACGTCGGAGCGATCGGTTCTCGTCCCGCTCACGGGAAAGGCGGCTGGTCAGCTCGTCCCGTTCGGCCTGACGCGCCGAGGCGGCGATCGTCGCGGGGATCGCCTGCCGCCATTCGAGGGAATCGGTTCCCGGGCGGCGCGGGTCGGCGCCGAGCGTGTCGGAGTCGCCGAGGCAGAAGAGCAGCTGAGTGTGCGCCAGCTGGATCCGGTCGCCGTTTTTGAGGAGAACCGGTTCTTTCACGACCTGACCGTTCACCGCCGAGCCGTTCCGACTCTCGTGGTCCGTCAGTTCCCAATCGTGGCTCCGCCGTTTGATCGACGCGTGGAATCGGCTGCACCCGGTGTCTTTCAGGACAATACTGCACTCGGGCGACCGGCCGAGCGTCGCGGTCTCGGCGGGATTGAGAAAGAAAACGGTGGAAGGAACCCCGTTTCTTAAAAGAACCAGGGTGGCGGATTCGGACATTCGCGGTCTCGGATAACGGAATTGAAACGGGCGGAAGAACCTCGACACTCCGATTATAAAACACCGTCCGTTCGGGGTCAACGGTTTGCCGCGCGGAAAACGAAACTCTCCGGCATCGGCGCGGGAGTTGAAAAACGGTTCGGATGGTGTATAAATGGGAAATAAACAAAAGCGACGTTCGAAAGGTCTCCGCCGATGGCAGAGGATACAATGAAAACCAGGGTTCAGGATTCGGCGCCCCGCGGCGGGTGGGGGGGGCGTCGGCTCCTTTTGGCCGTCTCGGGCGGGGCCGACAGCACCGCGCTTTTGGTTCTCTTCGCGCAGATCGCCTCGCGCGAAAATCTCCTGGCGGTTCATGTGAATCACAAGCTCCGGGGCGGCGAGTCGGACGGGGACGCCGCTTTCTGCGTCCGGCTCGCCGAAAAGTACGGCGTTCCGATTCGTGTCGAGTCGATCGATCCCGACGAAATGGACGCCGCCGCGGCGCGGGAAGGGGGGCTCGAAGCGGGCGCCCGCGCGATCCGGTACCGCCTTCTCCTCGAAAACGCCGAACGGTTCGGCGCGCGCTACGTCCTGACCGCCCACCATGCCGACGACCAGATCGAAACGGTTCTCAACCGTCTTTTCCGCGGCAGCGGGATCGACGGGCTCGCCGGAATGAGCCGGTTCCGCCCGCTGAGCGAGGCGGTCGTTCTCGCCCGGCCGTTCCTTTCACTGACCCGGGCCGACCTGACCGACTACCTGACCCGGCTCGGCGAGTCGTGGCGGGTCGACTCGTCGAACGGTTCCCC
>JAGCAH010000013.1 GCA_017652805.1 Thermoguttaceae bacterium
CCCTGAATCGAGCCGTTCGTTCCGGCGGTGATTCGAAAGACTTCATCCCCGTCTTTCCCGCGCGCTTTCAGGTAGACCGGGCGCGCCCATTTCGGAACCTCCTCGCCGGGGGGCGAAAGATTCTTGAAAAAGAGAATCGTCCCTTCTGTCGTACCGGTCACAATGTCGATCGCGCCGTCCCCGTCGAGATCGGCGCAGCACGGTGTCGCCAGAGATGAGGCTTTCAGTTCATCGGCCTCCTGTTGGAAATAGAGCGGGCGCTTGAACAGAGGAACCGAAACCGTCGTGGCCCAGATTCCCTCCCCCGCCGTCACCCTGATGAATTTACCGGTATTTTCGAAAAACGAAACGCGGCCGTCCTCATTACCCGTAATAATGTCGGGATAACCGTTTTCTGTCCAGTCAAAGAGAACCGGAGTTGAAATACAGAGGTTCTCGCAGGCCAAAGAACCGTCCTCAAAGAGAACCGGCGTTCCCGGCGCATACCGAGGATCTGTGGCCGAGCCGATATTCTCGAAATAGGTAAAATGCTCGATAAACTCGCCGCAAAACAGGTCAAGATCTCCGTCGCGGTCAAAATCGACAAGGTTCGGAACCGGCCAGGCGTAGGTTTCAATCTCCTTTCCGTCGATCGTTTGAAGACGGAAGGGCTTTTCATAGATCGGATCCTCGTCGGTTCCGCTGTTGATCATCACATAGACCCAACCCGAGGCTTGCGGATTCTGCCAGATTCCCTCGGAATTGTAGGCGTTGTCCCACCCGTACCTGGTCCAGTCATCAACACCGACAACAAGATCGGTTCGCCCGTCCCCGTTGAAATCCGCATATTTCCACATATTCGCCCGACCGTCCGGAGGGAGCTCCGACAGTCCCGGAATCTCCTCCGGCTTGGCGATCCCCGACTCGAGAAAATCAGGATAATATTTTCCGCGGGTTAGGACACGGAGTTGACCGCCGACCCAACTCGGAACAATGTTCCGTTCGGCCCGGCTAACAGGTTTTCCCGCGGACTTAAAGATCGGCATCGCGAAATTCGGGACCGTCGTCGACGATTCGGGGGGCGTTCCCTGCCCCGGAAGTTCGAGGGTCGCCGGAAGAGACTCAAACCGGAAAACGCCGTTATACGGGACGCATTCGCTGCCGACGATCAGGTCGAGTCGGCCGTCGTGATTAAAGTCGGCCGGAATCGGCCAACTCCAGAGTCCGACCGCCAGATCGTCGAGGAGACCGGGATGATTGTAGCGCATAATCGTCAGATCCGGCTTCGCCGCATTCTGCGGCACCTCGGCGCGGCACGGCAGCAGAGCAAGACAGAGACAGAAGGTTGTCAGAATCAAACGTCGTTTCATATCCGGTCTCCTGTTCCAACGGTTCACTGAAACATCGGCGTGCTGTAATCCCAGAAGTAGGCGTACAGACAGAGGGTCACGATGACGACGATGATCCCGACCACGACCGCGGCTTTCGAAAACGTGAGACTGAGCGTCGTTTTCGCTTCGAGAGCAAACGCCTCTTTGCGCGGATGAAGGAGCGTGATCGCCAGATCCAGGAGAACGATGGCAAAGAAGGTGACCACCATTCGGTTCAGGAAGTCGAGGCTCGGGACGAACACGTGCAGGCATCCGTAGATAATCGGACAGAACAGAAGCGAAACCACGCCGCAAATCGACGGTGCGCGTTTCACACAAAATCCGATGGCGAACGCCGCCAGGATAC
This sequence comes from Thermoguttaceae bacterium, assembly GCA_017652805.1. Classification (GTDB taxonomy): domain Bacteria; phylum Planctomycetota; class Planctomycetia; order Pirellulales; family Thermoguttaceae; genus RUG695. The sequence continues at coordinate 1,717 of JAGCAH010000013.1, forward strand.
CGGGCGAAATATACCCCTGAAACTCCTGGATAAACTTAAAGATCCCGCCGAAACGGGGATTGGCAAGCTGCGGCGCCAGCCAGCAGCCGATGATCACAAAGACGATCACCGCCAAGCGACCGACCGAAACCAGACGTCTGTCCGAAGACCGTTTGCCGAAATACTCTTTGTAGATATCCATCGTAAAGATGGTCGAGGCGGCGTTGAGCATCGCGGCGACCGAACTGATAATTGCACCCAAAAGCGCAGCAAGGAGAAACCCGCGAAATCCGCCGAGAGGAACCAGATTTTTCACCAGCAGCGGAAACGCCGCATCGTAGTCGCAATAGGCAACTGGCGGGTTAAAATCGACGTCGAACGAAGGATCGGCATCCTCTTTTTCGGCAAGTTTGGCCTTAAAAACTTCGTGAAGCTCGCTCACTTCAGTGATCGTTTCATCGAGGTCGATTTCGGCAATCCTGGCGTTGACCAGGATCATTTTACGAGCCTTTTCAGGATTTTCTCTGGCAAACTCGTCGGTGAAGGAAAAAAGCGGTTCGCCGGTCAGCACAGTCTGTTCCAAATCCTGGTATTTATCGAGACGTTCCAGTTCGCCGGACGCGTTTTCAGCGGCGCTCCTTCTCATGTCACTATGATAGAGGTTGTAGGCAATAATCCCCGGAAAGACAATGATGAACGGAATGACCAGTTTCATGATCGCCGCAAACACAAGCCCCTTTTGCCCTTCGGCCAGGCTTTTCGATCCAAGGGTGCGCTGAATGATATACTGGTTCAGACCCCAGTAGTAAAGGTTCGGAATCCATATCCCCAGGAGAAGCGCGGTGATCGGAAGAAAAGTGTCGGACGACGGCAGATTCATTCGGAGTTTGCCGAGGTTCAGTTCGCGGAACCGCTCGACCGCGCTGTGGTCAGCGATGCTCTGCATATTGCCGGAAAATTCGGCGGCATGCATCGGGGCGGGAGTCAACGTCTCGGGATCAGCCTGCCCCAGAGTATGGAGAGCAAAATAAAGAACGATTGCCCCGCCGATAATAAGGGCCGATCCCTGGAGAAGATCGGCCCAGGCGCAGGCTTTCAGTCCGCCGGCAAAGACATACGCCGCCGCCAGAATTCCAATGAACCAGCTGAGTGTGAAGAGGTTGACCGGATCGCCGGCCATGATGCCGCTGGAAACGCGGAACTCGGAGAAAACGACGTCGAAATATTTGGCGCCGGCGTAGGTGACGGCAGTGAAGTTGACGGCGATGAGCATTATCACCATCATCAGGGACATGATTGTCCGCGCTCCTTTGCTGAAGCGGTTTTCAAGATATTCGGGGATCGTGTAAATACCGGCCCGCAGAAAACGGGGGAGAAAAAAGAACGCGACAATAACCAGAGAAAGGGCGGCTATCCACTCGTAACTGGCGACCGCCATTCCAATGTAATCCGAGGCATTCCCCGACATTCCGATAAACTGTTCCGCCGAGATGTTGGCTGCGATGAGCGAAACGCCGATCAGCCACCACGAAAGACCGCGGCCGGCAAGGAAGTACGATTCACTCCCCTCATTCGATCGCCGACTGACCGAAAATGCCGTAAAAATGACGGCCAGCAGAAATAAAACGAAAACAACGATGTCAGCCGTGTAACCGCCGGAAACTTCCGCAGGAGATTCCGTCGCGGCTTGCGCCAGCAAAAAAAGGTTTGACATTTCTAACCTCGTATAAGGCGATGGACCACAAAACCGATAGATACAAACCGATAAGGGAATTATAAGGTGGACGCGTCGGCGATTCAAGACCTTGAAATTTGACCGCGCCGAAGCGGAAAGAAAAAGCTCGCCCGAAAAGCCCGGTTTTTCCGGTTTTTCAAACGAGCTTAAGATGAGAGGAGATTAAAGCCTCTCGGAAAACCGATTCAGGAAAGCGAGGCGAGAAACCGATCGACCGTCGGAACCTCGCCGAAAATCGGCGCGACCTGAGTTGTGACAAACTCGTGAATCTCACGCGAGGCCGAAGCGCACGCCTCGGTGATCATCCGAACGCGGAATCCAAGGTCGTAGGCGCTCCACGCGGTCGCCTGGGCGCAGACATTCGTCAGCTGGCCGGACACGATCAGGTTTTTGATCCCTGCGAACCGAAGAATATCCGCCAGATTGGTGTGGGAAAAAGCGCTGAGCGAGCGTTTTCCCTCAATGACGACTTCCCCCTCCATCGGACGAAGTTCATCAATAATCTCATGCCCCCAACCCCCAGGTGCAAAAACTCCTCCGTCATAAACACCCTTCAGAAGCCCCTCAACCTGATGAGCTTCGCACCAGGCGCGGTCAAGCGTAAAAGGGGAATGGATAATTTTACATCCCGCCCTTCGGGTGCCGTCCAGAAGACGCCGGGCGTTGGCAACGGTTCCCAATCGGGCGAGCTCCGATTTCACCGTATCGTAGAGGATCCCCTTCGGATGACAGAAATCATTCTGAAATTCGATGAAGATGACTGCGGTCTCTTTCGCGTTCATATTTCTTTCCTTTCCCCGGGGAGAAATTATTTCCAGCCGTATTCCCGCCGGACTTTCACCATCATTTCGAGGACATCGTTCCACGTTTCCTGCTTGAGCATCACCTCGTTCGGGAACATACATCCGTCCCAGCAGATGTGGTTAAACATCTTCAGAAGGCCGTCTTCGTCTTTGAGCCAAAACCCTGCATATTTGACGATATCGAGTTTCCCATTCGGGTCTTTCGGAAGACAGTGTCGACCGGTCTTGTCGTGCGAGCCGGAACCGAAAACGGTGGCATCGTTCTGAGCGATATGCAGGTCGACCGTCCAGGGGCGGAGTTTGTCGGTCATCTTGATGTAGGCGGCATCGAATGTCGCGGTATCGGACCAGTCGAAGTTTTCGGGAAGAAGCCGGTCTTCGGGTGCGTTGTACCCCAACAGGTACAGGAGCGTATGCGCCAGATCCGCCTGGAACCGGAGTGTCTGCGGGCGGTCAACCATTTCCAAAAGCTGGAGCATACGCCGCCAGCTGTGCATTCCGCCCCAGCAGATTTCGCCTTCGGCGGCCAGGACTTCGTCATACTCGTTGGCGATATCGCACGCGGCGTCGAAGGTCTCCGCCAGCTGTTTCTGGTTCCCTTCCGGATCTTTCATCCACTCGGCGACTGATGTCGAGGAATCGATCCGGACGCATCCGTTCGGACGAACCCCCAGATCGCGCAGTTCCTTGGCAATCGAACAGCCGAGTCGAACTTGATCGAGAAAATGCTTCCGTTTCTCTTCCGAACCGATCGCCGAGCCGCTCCAGATCGGCGCGACAACGGTGCCGATTTCCAAATTGTAGCTGCGGACAAGCTCGGCCATCTCTTCGGCGGCGACATGCCCCCCCTCGATGTTGTAGTGAGGGTGATCCAAAAAGAGATCGACCCCGTCGAAGCGAGCTCCCTCAAACTCGGCGTTTTTTGTCAGCTCGAGCATTTGTCTTAGCTCAATCACCGGATTATCGGGGGCTCCTTTCCCGACCACGCCCGGCCAGGTCGCGTTATGAAGTTTCGGAAAGTTTTTCTGAGCTTTCGGTCTTGCCATCGATCATGACTCCTGAATGCTGAATCTCAAAAGCGCCGTCGTCATTTACGCCCGAACCGCACGCCTTTAATAAATTGTCCGCATAGATTTAACGCGGAACTATCCCTCCGATTCCAAGGCGGATTCCGAAGGAAAAACCGACGCTTCCGGCCAGTAGCGAATCGGATCCCGTTCGTTCCGACTTGACCAAACCACCAGCGTGGGAAAGAGGGTGGCCAGTCGCCCCGCCATCGTCTCCATGGCGAAGCGTTCGGTCGCGTAATGTCCCGGAAGAACCAGCGCCATCCCAAGCTCCTCGGCCAGAAGCGCGCCATGAAAACGCGCCTCACCCAAAAGGAGCGCGTCGGCTCCGGCGCGGGCAGCTTCGGCGATAAAATCATCAGCGGCGCCGCAACCGATCGCCAGACGTCGGATCGTTCGATTCGGATCGCCGACATAGGTCAGGTTCGGCTGACGCAGTCTCTCGCAAACCAGCCGGAGAAGGGACGACAGGGAAACCGGTTCGGGAAAGATCCCTACGCGGCCGCTTCCCAGAAGCGTGCCGACTTCGCCTTTGAGGAGATGCGCCTTCCCCGGAGCAATTCCCTGAATCATCGAAGGGGAAGCCGCCAGACTCCCCTCATTGAGCGGCGCCACGTCGACAAGACCGAACAGGTCGGCCAGCTGACGATTTACCCCCCAGAAAGCGGAATCGTGGGCGGTGTGAGGGCTGAAGACCGCGACGCCCCCCTGAACCAGGGAAAGAAGAATCGAGCCGGTTGGGGTTTCGCTCGTCCAGCGTTTTTCGGCACGGAACGGAAACGGATGATGCGAAATGATCAGATCCGCTTCTTCACGAACCGCCTCGTCGACCGTTTCGGGAGTCACTGTCAGGCATGTCATCACGCGACGGACATCTTTTTCGGCCTGACCGAGTAAAAGACCGACGTTATCCCACTCCTCGGCCAACGGCAGAGGGCAGGCGGCACGAAGCGCGGCGGTTAACTCGTTACAGGCGACCATCAATCAATTCCGTCGGGGTAACGACCGATCACTGAATCCCGAACTTGTGAATGGTCGTCTGACGATACGTTTCCCCAGGACGGAGAATCGTGTTCGGGAACGCCGGTTTGTTCGGGGAATCGGGATAATGCTGAGCCTCTAAGCAGAAGGCGGTATGCTGTTCGTATTTGTATTCCCCCACGCCGGTGGTGCCGTCAAGCCAGTTTCCGGAATAGAATTGAACGGCCGGCTCGGTCGTTTCGATTTCCATCGTCCGTCCCGATTTGGGATCGGCGACAAATGCGCAGAAACTGAGTTCCCCTTCCTTTGCCTTATCGAGTACCAGGCAGTGATCAAATCCGCCGCGGAACCACGGGTCGGTAATTTGGGCGATATCCTGACCGATCGGTTTCGGAGTACGGAAATCGAGCGGCGTCGATTCGACCGAGGCGATTTCGCCGGTCGGAATCAGCCCGTCGTCGGTCGGCAGATAGTACGAGGCGCCGAGTTTCAGAACATGGTCCAGAATCAGCCCCGACTTTGCGCCGCCGAGATTCCAGAAGGTGTGATTTGTCAGGTTAAGCGGGGTCGCCTTATCGCACGTGGCGGTATAGTCAATTGTCAGCGCGTTATCGTTCGAGAGGATATAGCAAACCTCAACGTTCAGATTTCCGGGATACCCCTCCTCCCCGTCCTTGGCGGTATAGGTGAGACGAACGCCGACGCCGTTGTCGGTCATGAAAGGTTCCGCGCCCCAGATCTTCTGGTCGAAACCGGAAAGCCCGCCGTGAAGCGCGTTGACGCCGTCGTTAACCGGTACCTGATAGTCAACCCCGTCCAGGGTAAACTTGCCCCGTGCGATACGATTCCCGTAACGGCCGACGAGCGAGCCGAAATAGGGGCGGAACTGCTGGTATTCGGCTACCGTCGCCAGGTTGCAGGAAATGTTGTCAAGTTTTCCGTCGCGGTCGGGGGTTTCCATCGAATAGAGAACCCCGCCGAAATTTAGAATCACGGCTTTCAGACCGTTGGCATTGGTCAGCGTATAGGCAGTGACCGTTTTTCCCTCATTGGTTCGCCCGAAAGGCGCGGATTGATATCCCGTCATCGCATATTCTCCCGATTTATCGCTGTTATCGGAATTGGTTAGTACCTGCTGCATGCATCGAACGCGGCCGCCGACCCCCGGGTTAAAGATCGGAATCGGCACAAAACCGGAACCGAGCGCGGGGGGAACAGGAAGAACCGGCTCCGGAAGGAGCTGATTTTGATAGTCTCCCGGCCGAATCACCCCCGGGAAAACCGGATTCGAAAACAAATTCTGAGCGGACACAGCGGCAAAGGCACCCAGAACCAGAACCAGCGTCGCCGCCCACACGTTACGAAATTTCATTTTAGCACTCCGTCAAAAGAGTTCGGGTATCACCCCATGCGCATTTCACGGCTAAAAGGGAAACCGCGGGAATTTACCTGTCTTCTGTGGTCTCCCCCCCTCCTCATCCAATTATATCCGATTTTAACCGAGTAAACAAGTGTACCGCGTATACACCCTTCCCTTAAAAGAACATGGAAACGGAAGAATCCCCTTATTCCCGAAAAATCACCAATTCGAGCACCCCGCAGCGGACGGGAAAGAGATGTCAAATCTAAGCCCCCTCCCTTCTCCCCAGGAAAACAGCTGACGATGGGTGAGCAGGACGGGAAATTCCTCACCCGTCGCATTTTCGGAGAGTCCGTTCTTCTTGCAGAGGTTGAAATTCCGGTTAAAATGATCTCGACGGGATTTTTGATCCGGGAAGATCCGCTCCGACGGAAGGAGCCGGAAGGTTCATCTCCGAAACAGATCGAAAGTCCCTGCACACCCCGAAAATTTCGCCAATTTATCGAAATTTTCAAAATAGAGAAAATAGATACGGTTCGTTCCGTATTTGAGCGTCGAATTTAAGATACTGGGAGCCTATGATGAACTCTGATGTGACCAACAATCTGCTGCAGGACACAGACAATCAGCCGAAAACAGCGTACGAAAAGCTCAACGCCCTCGCCCGCAACATCTGGTGGAGCTGGCATCAGGACGTCGTCGGAATCTTCCAGACGATCGATCCGGCTCTCTGGCGAAACCTCGGGCATAACCCGATCGCTCTGTTGAAACACTTCTCCCCGGAGGATATAGAGACCCGTGCGCTCGAATTGGTCCTTCAGACGCGGATTGACCAGGCTTACCGCCGGATGAAACAGTACATGCGCTCCCGCCCTCTCACGGCACAGCAGTACACCGGCGTTCTCGGTTCGAAACCGGTCGCTTACTTCTCGCTCGAGTTCGGCCTTCACGAATCGGTTCCGATCTATTCCGGCGGTCTCGGAATCCTGGCGGGTGACCACATCAAGAGCGCCAGCGGTCTGGGGGTTCCTCTCGTGGCGGTCGGACTTTTTTACGACCAGGGATATTTCCGTCAGTATCTTGACAAGGACGGCTGGCAACGGGAGGAGTACGTCGATACGAAAGTGGAGTACGTTCCCCTCGAGACAGCCGTCGACAAAGACGGCAACAAAATCACGGTTCAGGTCGAGACGACCAACGGTCCGATCTACGCCCGCGTCCGAAAAATGCAGGTCGGACGAGTCGCCCTCTATCTGCTCGACACCGACCTGCCCGAAAATTCCAGCGAAGACCGCGACCTGACGAGTACCCTCTACGGGGGGGATAAACGAACCCGTATCCGACAGGAGATCGTCTCGGGAATCGGCGGAGTCCGTGCTCTCCGCGCCCTGGGAATCACTCCCGGGGTCTATCATCTGAATGAGGGGCACAACGCGTTCGTCACCCTCGAGGTGATTCGTGAACTGATGGAAGACAACGGTTTGACCTTCGAGGATGCGGCTCGGGAAGTCGCCCAGAAGACGGTCTTCACCACCCATACCCCTGTCGAGGCGGGACACGACTATTTCAGCAGCGACCTGATCAACGAGCACCTGGCTCCTTTGCGTCAGGAACTGGGACTGACCCACGAACAGCTGATGGCGCTCGGCCGCAAGAACCCCTTCGATCAGAACGAACCGTTCTGTATGACGATTCTCGGTATGAAACTTGCCCACTATGCCAACGCGGTCAGTTCCCTGCACGGAAAGGTGACCCGCCACATGTGGCGCGATCTCTGGCCTCAGACGCCCGAAGAGAACGTCCCGATCGGACATATCACCAACGGCGTTCACGTCCCCAGCTGGATGGCCTGGCAGATGCGCGTTCTCCTCGAACGGCATATCCCCGGCTGGAACGAAGAATCGATCGATCCGACTCTCTGGGCGCAGGTCTACAATATCGATTCCGGTGAACTGTGGGAAACGCACAACGCCCTTAAGATGATCCTCCTCAACTTCGTCCGAACCCGCCTCACCGCACAGTTGACCCGTCTGGAATCCCCGGACGAAGAAATTGAGCGTGCGAAACATGTCCTGAATCCGAACGCGCTATTAATCGGATTCGGACGGCGGTTCGCCACATATAAGCGGGCAACCCTCCTTTTCCAGGACATCGATCGGCTTGCTCGAATCGTTAACGACACGTCCCGCCCCGTACAATTCGTCTTCGCCGGAAAAGCTCATCCGGCCGATGAACCGGGAAAGCGCCTGATCCGCGATATCTCGCAAATCCGCAAAGACGAGCGGTTTGCCGGCAAGATCGTCTTCATCGAAAACTACGACATCAATGTGGCTCGCCACATGATTCAAGGTGTTGACGTCTGGCTCAACAATCCGCGCCGTCCCCTCGAAGCTTCCGGAACGAGCGGCCAGAAAGCGCTTCTGAACGGCGCGCTCAACTTCTCGGTTCTCGACGGCTGGTGGGCCGAAGCGTACGACGGAACGAACGGCTTTTCCATCGGGAACGGCACTCACCATATCTATGACGTGATCACCGACCAGCGCGACCAGGAATCGCTGATGGACGTTCTCGAACATCAGGTGATTCCGATGTACTACGACCGCGACAAATACGGTCTGCCGCGTAACTGGGTTCAGTACATGAAGAACTCGATTGCGACCCTCGCCTGGCGTTTCAGCGCCCACCGCATGGTGGCCGACTACGTCAAATACGCATATCTCCCCGCCGCCGGCGGGATCAGCGCTAAGATGCCGAACTAAATTCAAACGCTGTGACAATCAACGGAGGCGTCTTTCCGGGAGGGAAAGACGCCTCCGTTTTTTATCCGATTCCCGTAACGACCCGAGAGAACGCACTTCCCGTCAACATCCAGAACGTTCCGAGACACGACTATCGTTTGCACGTTCTCACGGAAAAATTTACGCTGTCTTTTTTCTCCGACCGAAGATCATCCGAATCACCGAATAGAAGACCGGCGTCAGGAAGATACCGAAGAGGGTCACACCGATCATGCCGCTGAAAACCGCCACCCCGAGCGTAAAGCGCATCTCATGTCCGGCGCCGCTCGAAATCAACAGAGGAACCACGCCCAGAATAAACGCCAGCGAAGTCATAATGATCGGACGGAGTCGAATCCGGCACGCTTCGGCCGCGGCCTCAAAACGTGAAAGCCCTTCGTCCTCCTTCGCCTTGGCGAACTCGACAATCAGAATCGCGTTCTTGCACGCCAGACCCATCAAAACCAAAAAACCGATCTGGGTAAAGATATTCATGTCGAGATTGCAGAGGATCACGCCGACCAGCGAGCAGAGAAGACACATCGGCACGACCATGATAATCGCCAGCGGAAGTGTCCACGACTCATAAAGCGCCGCCAGAACAAGAAAGACAAAGACGATGGCGAAGAAAAAAGTAAGGATCGCGCTGTTTCCGGCGTTCTTCTCCAGATAAGCCAGCTCGCACCATTCGTAGTTCATCGTGTTTGGAAGCATCTCCTTCGCGAGATCCTCCATCACCTTCAAACTTTCACCCGAACTGACGCCTTCGGCGGGGGCGCCGATGATCGCCGCCGAAGGATACATATTGAACCGGCTGACCGACTGCGGGCCGTTAAAGTCGCTGATCGTAATCAGACTCCCGAGCGGAACCATTCCTCCGCGGCTGCTCTTAATATGGATCTTGTTCAGATCGGTCTGATGACTGCGGAATGGACCGTCCCCCTGGACGTTCACCTGAAAGTTTCGCCCGACGTAAGTCAGGTCGTTCACGTAGTTCGAGCCGAGATAGGTCTGAAATGCGTCAAAGATATCCTCGACCGGTATCCCCATCGCGATCGCCTTTTTCCGGTCGATCGTAATAAACTTCTGGGGAGAATTGGCACGGTACTGAGTCAGGACGTTCCGGAGTTTTGGGTTAGCGTTTGCCGCTTCGATCACCTCGTCGGCCATCTGCTGAAGGACGTAGACGCCCATATCCCCCCGGTCTTGAAGCTGGAACTTGAATCCGCTCGACGATCCCATCCCGTCGACCGGAGCCGGACGGACGATACGGACGCTTGCCATTGTGATATTCTCGTTCATGCGGCGCGTCAGCTCTTCCTGTACCATCACATCGGTGATTCCCGATTTTTTCCGTTCTTCAAACGAGTCGAGAATGACGGTGAGGGTCGCCATGTTCGGCGAAGTACTCGAGGTCAAAAAAGACATCCCGACCGTCGAAATCACGGCCCGAATCCCCGGAACCGGCTCAATTCCCTTTTCTTCATTACCGTAACACTGATCCTGAATCTGCCGAATCACAGCTTTCGTCCGGTCGAGAGACGAGGCGTCGGGAAGCTGGATAAACATCATCAGGAACCCGCGGTCCTGGATCGGGATAAAACCTGTCGGAACGTTGGTAAAGGTCTTATAGGTCAGAAAGAGGAGACCGCCGTACAGAAGAACCACTATCAGGCTCAGACGGAGAAGCCCCTTGACCAACGTCACATAAACGGACGTCGTCACATTGAACGTAAAATTGAAAAGTCGGAAGAACGAACCGATCGTCAGATCTCCCAAACGAGTCAGAATCCCCTTGGTCTCTCCTTTCGGTTTGAGAAGAATCGCCGAAAGTGCCGGCGAAAGTGTCAGGGAGTTAAACGCTGAAATCACCGTGGAAATGGCGATCGTCAACGCGAACTGGCGGAAGAACTGACCCGTCACTCCCGAAAGAAACGCGCACGGCACAAAAACGCAGCAGAGAACCAACGCAATCGCGACCAGCGCTCCCGAGACTTCGTCCATCGCCTTGCGCGCGGCCTCTTTGGCCGAAAGCCCTTCGCTCATGTGGCGTTCGACATTCTCGACCACCACAATCGCGTCGTCGACCACAATTCCAATCGCCAGAACAAGACCGAAAAGAGAAAGATTGTTAAGACTGAACCCGAGCGCCGACATTGCCGTAAAGGTTCCGATCAGTGAAACGGGAACCGCCAATAGAGGAATCAATGCGGCGCGCCACGACTGGAGGAAAAGGAGTACCACCAACGCGACCAGGATCACCGCGTCGCGAAGCGTATGCTGCACCTCGGTGATCGACTCTTCGATAAACGGGGTCGTATCGAAGACAATAGTGTATTTCACATCGGGAGGAAACTTCGCTCCGAGTTCGACCATCTTTTCCTTAACGACGCGTGCCGTATCAAGCGCGTTGGCGTCGGGCAGCTGCGAGACGGCCAGCGTGCACCCCGGCAGAGCGCGATACACCTTCTCGCCGCTCACGTTCGCCGTCGACTCGTAACGCGGATCGATCGTCGAAAGGTTCCCGTCGAGGAAGTTGACCACGTCAACCGCTTTGGCGCCGACTTCAACGCGCGCCACATCCTTCAGAAGCGTAACTCTCCCATCATCGTCCGCTTTGACAATAATATTCTCGAACGACTCCACATCGGGAAGACGCCCCTGCGTCCGGAGGATATACTGAAACATCACCGGGTCGTCGAGCGGTTGCTGTCCCAGCTGTCCGGCGGCGACCTGAGTGTTCTGATTTTCAATGGCGTCGGTCACGTCTTTGGCGGAAAGACGGCGTATCTTCATCTTATCGGGATCGAGCCAGACCCGCATGCTGTACTCTTTTTCCCCGTAAATCGACGTGTCGCCGACTCCGGGCAAACGCGCGATGACATCGCGGACATTCAGACGGACGTAATTGCTCAGGAAGATCTGATCGTAAACTTCCGAAAAAAAGTTCACGTAGAGAATCGTTGTCGGGCTTCGTTTTCGGGTGGTCACGCCGAGGGAGCGGGTCACGGCAGGGAGTTTCGGCGTCGCGACGGCGACACGGTTCTGAACCAAAACCTGCGCCATGTTCAGATCGGTTCCCACTTTAAATGTGACGATCACGCGGCACTGTCCGTCGTTCGTACAGACCGACTCCATGTAGAGCATATCCTCGACCCCGTTGATCTGCTCTTCGAGCGGAATTGCGACGGTATCGGAAAGAGTCTGGGCATCGGCGCCCGGATACTTCGCGTTCACAAAGATCGTCGGCGGCGCAACGTTCGGATACTGAGCCTGCGGAAGATTATAGTAGGAGATCGCGCCGGTGATGACGATCAGAATCGACAGCACGCAGGCAAAGATCGGTCGGTCAATAAAGAATCGGGCAAACATGGTCGGGTTCCTCTTCGAGCGAAAGAGAAAAAGAAAAACGGACGGTCTGAAAAACTACATTCCCTGACGGAGTTTTTCGAGCGTCGTCTCTTTCGCTTCCACATCCGCATCGGGACGCAAACGCAAAAGGCCGCTGACGATCACCTCGTCGGTCGGCTCAACACCGCTGCGAACCACACGCATGTTGTCTTCCTGCAAAGGACCGAGTTCCGGGCGGCGAACACGCGCTTTCCCCTCAGAATCCTTCACGTAAAGAATTCGCGTTCCCTGTTCCGTTCCGAACGCCTCTTCCGGAACCAGGAGCGCCGAGTAACGATCGGTCACCGGAATCCGGATATGAACCATCATTCCCGGAATAATCCCGCTGATTCCCTCATCGACCACCGGAGGATTCGGGCAGGTGGCACGGAGAAGAACCGTTCCGGACGTTTCGTCCATTTGAGGATCGGCATAACGGACCGACCCGGCATGAAGAGGATTCCCCGCATCGTCGGTCCATGATTTTTCGTTGGTCAGCCGGAACTCAATCCTCAGCTCTTCCGGATTCCCACCGGATGCGACCTGGTTTTTCGCGTTTTCGATCAGTTTCAGAAATGTTGTCTCGTCGACATAGAAAAAGACGTAAATCGGATCGTGCGAGACAATCTGCGCCAACTCGGTTTTATGATCCTGAATCAGGTTCCCTTCGGTCACCAGCTTGCGGGAGATATATCCGTCGATCGGTGAAAGGATCTTTGTGTATTTCAGATTGATCGATGCCTGCTGGGCTTCTGCGGTCGCCTTGAGAATATCGGCTTCAGCCTTGGTGATCTTGGCCAGGCATTCGTCGTGCGCGGCTTTTGCCTCGTCATAATCGGATTTCGAAACGGCGTTGGCCTGAACCAGTTTGGCGTTCCGGTCGAGTTCGATCCGAAGCTGCGGTTCACGAGCTCGGAGTACCGTCAGTTCTCCCTTCGCGCTTTCGAGATTCCCGACCGCGGTATCGAGTGCGGCCTGATAAACTTCGGGCTCGATTTCGAAAAGAACATCGCCCTTCTTAACAAACGCGCCTTCGGCGAAATCGCATTTCGTCAGAATACCGGAAACCTGCGCTTGAAGCGTGACATCGTTCACGGCGTTCGTATCGCCGGTGAACTCCTCGTAATCGACAACATCCCGGCGCAGGGGGCGCATCGTCTCGACCGAGATGGCAGGACGCCTGGCCTCGGTCCCCCCCTCTTTCTTCCCCATCATTTTGTCCCAGAGGTCACACCCCGAAAAGAGAAGCGCCCCGAGAGTCATCAGTAAACAAAAGAAAAAACGGTGGTTCAACATACGGCTTTATCTTGAAAAAATATGATGAAATGGGCTCCCCGAACAAAGACATCCACCCTCAAATTATAGTCGGGCGGCGCGAAATATCAATCAAAAACCGTACCGGTACGGTAATCCCGCCAGACCGTTTCAAACCACTCGTCCGACTCGGGAAGTTCGGGAAGCGGACGCCAGCCGCTCAGAAAAGAATCGTTTTCCTCGGAATACCGGGTAATTTGGATCAGTCCACGATACCGGGGATCTTCGGGTTTCACACGCCATGCATCGGGAAATTTTGGGTGGATCGGCTCACCCTCGGAATCAAGAACCAGCGCCGATCCGCGCGAACCGGCATCGAGCGCGGCGGCAAGTGCCGAAAGGTAGGCCTCCTGGGCGATCAGGAGCTGCCGATTCCGGAAAATCTCAGCCGCCTCGGTCGGTGAAACGTCGGAATCCGTGGCTTCGACACCAGGAGGGAGAGAGGACCTCTCGGCGCGTCGGCGTTCGATAGCGGCAAAAAACGCTTCTTCAATCGCCTCCTTTTGGCGCAAGTGACCGGCCGACTGGGTCATTCGGCGCTGAAATGCCGCGCGTTCTTTTCTCCAGTCGTACCCTTCCCTCGCGGCGGCGTGCGCCGCAAATTCGGCCAGACGCGCGGCTTCGGCCGAGAGAGTATTCTCCGCCGCAGCGATGTTGAGACTCCAGCCGGAATAGCGATGGGCGATAGCCTGTGCCGCGCGGAACGCGCCGACCTGACCGGCGTTAAGCGCCGAACCGCCGGGACGGGTCACGCCGTGTGAGCCGTTCACCTCTCCGATCGGGAAAAGGTGGGAAATATTCTCCGACTCGAACCAAATCGTCCCTTTCAAACCCCCGTTATTGTGCTGGGCGCAGAGCGCGATTTCGAGCGGTTCGGAGGCGAGATCGATTCCGTGATCCCGATACAGCTCGATCGCGCCGGGATTCATCTTCGCCAATCGAGCCAGCGGCGTTTTCAGAAGCGCGTCCGACCTTCGGAGATATTCCAGAGCTTCCGGCTCGAGCCCCTCGAACGAAAAATCGTCCGGATCGGCTCGATAGTCGAGGAAGACGCGCCGCCCCAAAACTGCCGTCTCGTAGAAGACCGCCATATCGATGAGAGACGAACCATTGGGAAGTTTCCGAGCGTCGAACGGCCACTGATATCCTTTCAGAAAGACGAGACTGTTGATTTCACCCAGCGTACCACGGTAATCGCGTAGGAACTCCCGGACGCCGCTTCGGCCGTCCGATTCGGTCGAAACAAATCGGGGAAGAACCTGCATGTAGGTGCCGGAGACATTCCAGCGGAACGACGTGGGGCGGTCGCAGATCGGATCGGTGCGA
>JAGCAH010000084.1 GCA_017652805.1 Thermoguttaceae bacterium
ATTCTTTTGCGTATTCGACCCCCTCTTTGGAATAGTCGAACTGAAAAGTTCCGCTCAGATGTTTTTTCTCTGTATATCTCGATCTGACCGAGCGCGGGATATCTTCATAAAGAAGCCTTTCTCTATTCGGATCGTCGCGATGAATCAACTCTTCAATCGCCTGGACCTCCTCGATTTCTTTCTGAATCTCCTCTTCCGATTTTTCACCCGGCGTGATGGTCAAATCGAAATCCCCCCGTCCCGTAAGGACGGGAGAGAGCGTCTCCTGTGTATTAATGGCATTCAGCAGAAGGTCAAACCCGTCTTCGGCGCGTCCGCTCCGGGGAACGGCGAAAAAAAGAACGAGCAGAAGAAGCGTCGCCAAAACAAAACTCTTTGACATTTTCATCCCTCCTGAAACGATTATACAAAAACAAAACAGCCGATCGACTGCAAAGACGGTACGGGGAATACGATCGAACTGAAACGAATTCCAAACCGACGTTTGACGCCGACAAAAAACGATTATACCGTGAGAGATTTCCCCTCACGACTCTCTTATAACAGAATCGAAATAGCGGATCAACAGTTTTTTTTGCGCGGTAATTATTTTTAGAAAATTTTTCCGGTATCGTTTTTTGCCCGTCTTTCCGGCGCGGGTTCATTGAAATTCCGCGCTGAAATGGTATACTCCGAAAAACCCGCGGGACCCCCGCCCCTCCCATTTTCGGAAAGGAAGACGGTATGCCGGAATACGATAAGTCAAAACAGCTCGCGGTGGTGATGAACGATAAGTTCATCTGCGACCTGGTCGGAATTAAGCTCGAAGAGGCCGATCAAGGATTCGCCCGCGCCGGACTCGATATTCGCGAGAACCACCTAAACGGGGTCGGGATCGTGCAGGGGGGCGTTCTCTATTCGATCGCCGATTACGCCTTTGCCGCCGCCTCGAACTACTGCGGCGAAAAGGTCGTCGGGGTCGAAACCTCGATCTCGTTCGTCCGCTCGGTCAGCAGCGGCCGGATCTGCGCCGAAGCGAAAGAGGTCAGCCGGAGCCGAAGCTTTTCGGTCTGCAGGGTCGACGTCCGGGACGGCGACGGGAATCTCCTGGCGATCATGAACGCCCGGGGCTACATCATTCGACCGAAATAGCCGCCCCCGCAGAAAACGCCGCGCGGGGCGGCGTTTTTGCGGTTCTTTTCAGCAAAACATTTTCAGATGTTCGGCTTGAACGCGGCGAACTCCTCCGAAATCTTGATATGTTGGGGACAGACCTCTTCGCAGCTTCGGCAGGCGATGCAGTTGTCGGAACGCTTGTTGGGAGGGATCAGATCCAGCTCATTGCGGATGTAGTAGTCGTTCCCCTTCATTTTCAGTTCGCTGCAGAGAGTGAGCATCTTCGGAATCTCGATCCCCATCGGGCAGTGCGAGACGCAGTAGCGGCATCCGGTACACGGGATCGTCTTGCTCCCGGTCAGCCGGTCGGCGACCTCTTTGAGCGCCTCCAGCTCGCTGGCGTCGAGCGGATCTGTATTACTGAAGCAGTTCAGATTGCTCGCCAGGACTTCCGGCGTTGACATTCCCGAAAGGATCACGGTCACTTCGGGAATCGTTCGCAGGTAGTTGAACGCCCAGTCGGCGGGAACGCTTCCCGGGCGCTTCTCGGCCAGAAACGCCGCGTCCTCGTCGGAAAGGTTCGCCAGACGGCCGCCGCGCAAGGGTTCCATCACCCAGACCGGAAGACCGTACTCTTTCAGCATTTTGACCTTTTCGCCCGCCTGCTGAAAGGACCAGTCGAACCAGTTCAGCTGGATCTGGCAGAATTCCAAATCTTCGGCGTAACGGTCGAGGAACCGCCGCATCGTCTCGAGCGAGCCGTGGGTCGAAAAGCCGAGATGCCGGATCCGCCCC
>JAGCAH010000085.1 GCA_017652805.1 Thermoguttaceae bacterium
CAGCTCGCGCAGATTTTGTACACTCGTTATGGGCTAACATTCCCGATTGTCAGTTCGTCAACCGGGGTCATCCTGATCGACTTTACACTAACGATCCTCTTTTTGGGAGGCGTTCAGTCGATCGCCCGTCTTTTCCGCGAGGAGTTTTTGGCGATGCGGGCCGATCCCGATATCAAACCGGCCTATATGATCGGCGCGTCGTCCGATACCGCGCGGATCGCGAGCATCATCAATTCGCGCAAATCGGTCGGATTTCGAGTCATCGGGTACGTGGTCTCGGGGGAGAATGATTACCGGGTTGAGTCGGAACTTGACTTTATCCCCGTAGTTTGTACGTTCGATGCGCTGGTCAGTCAGTGCGAGTCGGCCGGTGTCCGCGACCTCCTGGTCGTTGCGGGGCATCTCCCCGGCCCTCAGTTTCGTGCCCTGTTCGAAGAATGTCATGCGGCGGGGATTGAACTGCATGTGATCCCGGCATCCCAAATCTCACTCAGTCAAACGATCCCGATCCGTAAAATTGAGATCAACGATCTCCTCAAACGCGATCCGGTTTACCTGAACATCGATGAACTCCGACAGCGGTTCCGGGGGAAAAAGGTCCTCGTGACCGGCGCCGGGGGGAGTATCGGATCGGAAATCTGTCGGCAGATCATCGAGTTCGAACCGGAGGAACTTATGATTCTCGGCCGCGGCGAAAATCGGATATTCTTCCTAGAACGGGAACTGCGGGAACTGGAAAAGCGCACGAAGATCGTTCCACTGATCGCCGATGTGACCGATGCGCTCCGGATCAGACATATTTTCGAAACGATGCGCCCGGACTATATCTACCACGCCGCGGCGCACAAACATGTCCCGCTCATGGAAGCGAATGTCTCGGAAGCGGTTCGTAACAACGTGGGAGGGACCAAGAACGTGGTCGATGCCGCCGATTGTTTCGGCGCCGAGCGGTTCGTTCTCATTTCGACCGATAAGGCGGTCAACCCGACCAGCGTGATGGGGCTTACCAAACATCTGGCCGAACGTTACGTCAATGCCGCCGCGGAAACTTCGCAGACCAAGTTTATTGTTACGAGATTCGGAAACGTCCTCGGATCGACCGGGAGCGTGGTGCCGATCTTCAAAAGCCAGATCGAAAAAGGAGGGCCGATCACCATTACCGATTTCCGGATGACCCGATATTTCATGACGATTCCCGAGGCTTCGCAACTGGTTTTAGAAGCTTCGATGATGGGTAGCGGCGGGGAAATCTTCGTTCTCGATATGGGGAGTCCGGTTCGTATTTTGGATCTGGCCCGCGATATGATTCGTCTGGCCGGCCTTCCCGATAAAGCCGTCGAGATCAGACAGATCGGACTGCGTCGGGGAGAGAAACTTTTTGAAGAACTGCTCTTTGAGTCGGAGCAGAAAATCAACACTCCGCATCCGAAACTCTACGCCGCGCGGCATAGAGAATTCCGGCGCGACCTGGTTCAGAAACAGATCGACGATCTGTTGGAACTAGCGAAAAGCGCCGACGAGAAGGCTCTTCGGCGGATGTTTCACAAACTGGTCCCGGAATACCAGCAGCCAACTGTACCGGGGAAACCGTCATGACCTCATCACACATTTATCTTTCCCGTCCCCATGTCAGTCCCCGCGAGCGGGAACTCCTTATGGATGCGTTCGACTCGAACTGGGTTGCGCCCCTGGGGCCGCATGTCGACGCTTTTGAAAAGGAAACCGCCGCGTATATCGGGCGGGGATTCGGCTGCGCCCTTTCGAGCGGAACCGCCGCGGTGCACCTGGGGTTAAAGCTTCTTGGCGTTGGGGAAGGGGACGAAGTTTTCGTTTCGACCCTGACTTTTTCCGGTTCGGTCAACCCGATCTGTTACCTGGGGGCGCGGCCGGTTCTGATCGATTCGGAGCCGGAAACGTGGAATATGGATCCGAATCTCCTCGAGTCGGCGCTCAAAGAGTCGGCGGCGGAAGGGCGCCTTCCGAAAGCGGTGATACCGGTCGACCTCTACGGACAGTGCTGCCGATGGGACGAGATTATCGAGATTTGTGCTCGATACGACGTTCCGATTCTGGAGGACTCGGCCGAAGCGCAGGGAGCCCGATATAAACAGCGCAGGGCCGGGCAGTTCGGCCGCGTTTCGATCCTCTCGTTTAACGGGAACAAAATCGTGACTTCCGGCGGCGGGGGAATGCTTCTGACCGACGACGAGAAGAGCGCGCAAAAGGTTCGGTTTTGGGCGACCCAGTCGCGCGATCCGGCACCCTACTATCAGCACAGCGAGCTGGGGTATAACTATCGGATGAGCAACCTTTGCGCTGCGGTCGGACGCGGCCAGCTCGAATGGGTCGACGATCGGATTGCTCGTCGGAGGGAAATCTTCTCTTATTACAAAAATGCGCTCGGTGACATTCCCGGTATTTCGTTTATGGAAGAGCCGAACGGAGAGGACTGGTTCTCGACCAAGTGGCTGACCTGTATTCTGGTCGATTCCCGGAAGTTCGGCGCTGACCGTGAGACGATCCGTTTGGCTTTAGCCGCCGCCGATATCGAGGCGCGTCCGATTTGGAAACCGATGCACCTTCAGCCATTTTACGCAAAGTGTCGCCAGGTGACTGTCGGTGTTTCGGACGGAATCTTTCGGGACGGTCTCTGTCTTCCGAGCTGTTCGGATATGACCGATGATGATCTGGGGCGTGTTGTAAAGGTCATCAAGGGATGCCGAACATCTTAATCCTTTCCCAGTGGTATTTTCCCGATACGTGGATGCAGCTGCGCGATCTGGCGCGCCGACTTTCCGCCGACGGCTTCGGCGTCGAGGTTCTTTCTGCGGTTCCCTATTCGCTGAACGACGGGAAAGTCGTTTCGGGATACCGTCTTCGGTTTCGGCAGGCCGAGATGCTCGACGGGGTAAAGGTGATTCGGCTCCCCCTTTTTATCAGTCAGAGCCGGAGCGGAGTTGGGCGTGTCTGTTGTTACACATCATTCGGCCTTTCGGCGGTGACGCTTGGGCAGTTCGGAATCAGACGCCCCGACATTGTCTTTGTCTATAATCTGCCGACTCTGGGATGGGCGGCGCGCCTGTTCCGTCTCTTTCGCGGCGCGAAATTCGTTCTGATGGTTCAGGACCTCTGGCCCGAATCGGTGACCGGCTCGGGAATGATGAACAGCCGCTTTCTCGGTCATTTTCTCGATCGCTGGTGCCGACGGTTCTATCGGAGCGCTGACGCGCTGACCGGCCTTTCCCCCGGATTTAAGGAAGCTCTGACGGCGCGCGGGGTCGATCCGAACCGGATAGAGGTGGTCTACAACTGGACGAACGAATCGGTTCCGCTCCCGCCGGAAGCGTCGGAGCCGAATCCCCGTTTTACCGCCGTCTATGCCGGGAATATGGGGGTCTATCAGGGAATCGATACTTTTATCGAAGCGGCGGAAATCTTAGCGCAGCGGAATGTTCCCGCTGTCTTTCGGCTGATCGGCGGCGGGGTCGAACTGGAACGGCTCAAAAGCCTGAGCGCCGTAAAGAATCTTCCGAATCTGACTTTTGTGCCCTGGATGCCGTCCGACCGGATCGGGACGGAACTGGCGCGGGCCGATGCACTTTTGCTTCACTTAAAGAAGATGGATCTTTTTAAGATCACGATTCCGGGTAAGACACAGACCTATCTCCGTTCCGGCAGACCGATCATTTGCGGGGTTCAGGGGGAGGCCGCGCGTCTGGTCGAGACGGCCGGAGCCGGACTAACCTTTGAACCGGAGAATCCCGAATCGCTTGCCGGGACGGTTCAGCGGATGACGGAAATGCCGAAAGGAGAACTCGCCGAAATGGGGCGGGCGGGACGGCGCTTCTACGAGAGCGAAATGGCTTTTGAAATCGGGTATCGGCGGATTGTCAATCTTTTTTCGCGGGTTCTGGCGCGTGACGGAGGCGATCGCTTATGATCTATCGCACCTTCGGAAAGCGGCTGATCGATTTTCTCGCCTCGCTCACTTTGCTGATCGTTCTGGCAATTCCCCTCGCTTTCCTGGCAATGGGAGTTCGCCTTTTTTTGGGGAAACCTGTTTTCTTCCGCCAGGAGCGCCCGGGTTGGAAGGGGAGTATCTTTCAAATGTTCAAGTTCCGCACCATGACCGAAGCGCGCGGCGAAGACGGCAGTCTCCTTCCCGATGCGGATCGGATGACGCGGTTCGGAACTTTTCTCCGCCGAACGAGCCTCGATGAACTCCCCGAATTATTCAACGTCCTGAAAGGGGAGATGAGCCTTGTCGGACCTCGCCCCCTTTTGGTGAAGTACCTTCCCCTCTATTCCGATGAACAGGCGCGTCGGCACCAGGTTCGACCGGGGATTACCGGGTGGGCGCAGGTCAACGGCCGGAACGCGATTTCGTGGGAAGAGAAGTTTAAGCTGGACGTTTGGTATGTCGAGAACTACTCTTTACTCCTTGACCTTAAGATTCTTCTGATGACCCTTCGCAAAGTCTTCGATCGGGAAGGAATTTCCGCCGAGGGCGAGGCGACGATGCCCGAGTTCCTTGGCACTCCGATTGATTTGGATTCACCGTCGGAGAAAGATCTTTGAAGTCCGTTTAATAACTTTTCTAAAACTTTTATTTTATCTATTTTAAACTTGTGTTCTCGTTAAAAGTTTTATAAAGACCCTATCCTCTTTTTTCTGAGTGGCAAAGAGAAATGTTTTTTCGAAATTGTTCAGGTTTAAATTGGAGAAATAAGCCTGACTTTGCCGATAATAACTAGTGAGGTGAAAAACTCCCGGGCGAAAGCCCGGAAAGCGAAAAGCTTGAAGCGAAGATCGACGGAGCGAGCGCTCCTTTCCTTTTTCGGGGAATCGGTCTTTTCATCAAATTGTTTTCGGAGTTAAGCCGATAGATAGAAATATGGGCGCAAGGCGCTCGGAATCGGGTCGATAGATTTTAAGGTAAGGAATTTTCAGTGAATCGCGAAATTAATGTTTTGGCTCTGGTTAAAGGTGAAGAACGTTACGTTTTTGTTTACAACGAAGAAAACCGTTCCGAG
>JAGCAH010000086.1 GCA_017652805.1 Thermoguttaceae bacterium
CATCGTTGCCATTATAACCGGCATAATTGAGTGAAATAATGGTATTTGTTAGCGTAAGCGTGCCATAATCGTCGTTGCCAATCCCGCCGCCACTACCATCAGAAGCGGTATTCCCAGAAATCGTCGAATTCGTAATGGTAAGCGTGCCGGAATCATTGAAAATCCCGCCGCCACCGCCAGAATTCCCCCCCGTAATCGTCAGGCCGATCAGTTCAACCGGGTTCGCTTCGTCACCGCCGGAAACGTAAAAGACTCCGCTCTGCCCGTCGGCGTCAATCGTGATTCCGCCGATATCCGTCGCGTCTATGGAAATCCCCTTATCAACCGTCAGTACTTCGCCAGAAAGAACGATCGTCTGACCGGAAAGCGAAGCGTCGAACGTGACCACCTCACCTTCGGCGGCATAGGTAATCGCCTCGCGTAATGAAATCAGACCGTCCACTTCGTCAACAATGTCGAGTAAAATCGTCACAACGGTCGAGGGGGTCTCATGATACTCGTACGCGCCGATATCGACGATCCCATTAACAATCCGCGGATTCCTGGCAATATCAAATTCGGCTGTGACGGCATCGTTCATCCCGGCGTCAATCGCCACGCTCCCTTCGGTAAGCGAAAGATCAATCTCGTCGGCGTTAATCAGCAAACCGTCTTCATCAAAAACCGGAGCGACGACAAACCCGGGATCAAAGCCGATAATGTTATTGGTGCCGGAATCGGGATCGGAGGAGATATCTCCTTCAGAACAGTAGTCATAGTTGAGCGCGACGATACTGTTAGTGAGCGTCAGCGTGCCCTCACTGTAAATCCCGCTACAATACTCTTCCGCGGTATTCCCGGAAATGGTCGAGTTGATGACCGTCGACATTCCACCGTTGTAGATACCCGCGACCCATTCTGCGGCATTCCCGAAAATGACCGAGTTGACGACCGACAGCGAACTACTATACCCTGTATAAATTCCGCCGCCGTCACGCCCGATATTCCCAGAGATGGTTGAACCGGTAATCGTCAGCCAGCTATCATTGAAAATACCGCCACAACCGTTTTCTGATGTGTTTCCAGAGATGGTTGAACCGACAATCGTCAGAACGCCGTCGTTGAAAATTCCACCACCACAGTTGTAATCTAAACCTGTGTCTGCGTTCCCGGAAATCAACGAATTTATGACCGTCAGTTCTGTATGAACATAACTATTTCCATTATAGATCCCGCCGCCCGATTGTGCGGTATTTCCGGCGACCGTCGAATTCGTGACCGTCAGTAAACCTTCATTTAAGATCCCGCCGCCGTTGTGCCCATTATCATCCGCATTCCCTCCTGTGATCGTCAGGCCAACAAGCTCTGTCGGTATTCTAATGTTGTTCAACACATCATCCTCGGAGGCGTTATGAACATAGAAGACCCGGCTCTTGCCGTCGGCGTTAATGGTCATCCCACCGATTGAAGTCGCGTCGATGATAATCCCCTTGGTGACTTCGATTTGAGAACCATTAAGTATAATCGTTCCCCCCGCGAGATCTGAGGCAAACGTAATATTTTCACCCGTATTCGCCATACTGACCGCCTCTCGTAACGAGATGAGACCGTCAGTGTCATCAACAACGTCCTCCAGTGTGGTCACGACGATTGAAGACAGCTCCGTATGTCCTTGGTACTCATAAGCGCCAATGTCGACTGTGGGGATATCTCTCCATGAAGCAAAGATACGGGGTTCCCCGGCAAAATCGGTTTCTGTCTCGACGACAGAATTCGTTCCACGGTCGATAGCGATACTCTGTGCCGTAAGCGAAAGATCGAGTTCATCGGCGTTAATCAGAATCCCGTCTTCAAAAACCGGAGCGACGACAAAGCCGGGATCAAAACCGATGATGTTGTTGGTGCCGTGGATCCTCGCTCCATTGGAATCATAAAAATCGCTCCCGTTTTCGGCGGAATTAAAAGTGATGATCGAATTGGTAATCGACACCCCTGCGTTAGATGAATAGGAAGAGGAGCCGTATAGATAAACCCCGCCGCCGGCGCTCCCCGCCCTCCCATCGAATCCCCTTCCTTCGCCTGACGCAACATTCCCCGAAATGGTCGTGCCGGTAATTGTCAGAGCACTACCACTATGGCAAATCCCGCCGCCGCAACCACCGTAGAAATCGCCGAGATAACCCGTAGGGAGTGCGGTATTCCCCGAAATGACCGAGTCGGTAACTGTCAGCGCGCCATCATTGTTGTTGAAAATCCCGGCGCCGAGTGTCGCGGTATTCCCCGAGATGGCTGTTCGTGCCACCGTCAACGCTCCGGAATTGAAGATTCCGCCACCTGATGAAGCAGTGTTCCCCGAAATAGTTGAGCCGATGATTGTCATTGTGTCGCCGTTGGCAATCCCCCCCCCCCGCCGGAACCGCCGGAACCTGCGGCAGTATTCCCGGTGATTATCGAATCGATAATCGTCACCGTACTTTCACTACCAGTATAGAAATTATTCCAGTTGTTAATCCCTCCGCCGCGGCCTCCGTAACTATTTGAATTATTCCCCGAGATGGTTGAACCAATGATCGTCAGTGTGGCATGAATGTTAAAGATCCCGCCTCCACCTGCGCCACTTCCGCTGGTATTGGAATTGTTCCCCGAAACGGTCGAATTGGTGATCGTCATTACCCCCTCGTAATTGTAGATTCCACCACCTTCCCCTTCTGAAGTATTCTCGGAAATGGTTGAATCAATAACCGAAACCGTTCCGGAAAGGTTAATGATCCCGCCGCCGCCATAGCGGGAGTATCCCGAGCTGTTCCCGGAGATGGTCGAACCGACAACCGTCAACATACCTTCGTTGTAAATCCCACCGCCTTCATAAGAAGCGGTATTCCCAGAAATCGTCGAATTCGTAATTGTAAGCGTGCCTTGATTGAAAATCCCGCCACCAGAGGGGCAATTCCCCCCAGTAATCGTCAGGCCGATCAGTTCAACCGGGCTCGTCTCGTCGCCACCGATGATGTCGAACACCCAGCTCTGCCCGGCGGCGTCAATCGTAATCCCGCCGATATCCGTCGCGTCGATGGCCAGACTCTTGTTGACGGTTAATTCCGAACCGCCCAAAACGATCGTCTGACCGGAAAGCGAAGCGTCGAACGTGACCACCTCACCTTCGGCGGCATAGGCAATCGCCTCGCGTAATGAAATCAGACTATCCCATTCGTCAACAATATCGAGTAAAGTCGTCACAACGGTCGAGGTCTCATGATACTCATAAGCGCCGATATCGACGATCCCATTAACAATCCGCGGATTCCCCGCAATATCAAATTCGGTTGTGACGGCATCGTTCATCCCGGCGTCAATCGCCACGCTCCCTTCGGTAAGCGAAAGATCAATCTCGTCGGCGTTAATCAGCACACCGTCTTCAAAGACTGGAGCGACGGCAAAACCGGGATCAAAGCCAATGATGTTGTTGCTACCGTCGAAGGAAATGTCGATATCGTCAGAGTAGTCATAGGAATCATCGACCCAGCTGCGATTGAGAGCGACAATGCTGTTTGTAAGGGTCAGTTCATAACGACGTCCGCCACCGATTCCGCAGGAAATCCCGTTACAACCAGCGTATCTCGAGGTATTCCCGGCGATGGTTGAATTAACAATTGTCGCAGATCCAAAAGCAAGACATATTCCGCCGCAATCTGAGCCAGCACTGTTCCCATAGATGACTGAATTAGTAATTGTAAGATCGCCGTCGTTCCAAACCCCACCGCCTTCGCCAGATTCTCCAGTATTATTCCCGGAAATCGTCGAATTCACAATCGTCAAATCACAGTAGAAGGAGTTGAAGAATCCACCGCCATACCATGCTACAGTATTTCGGGTAACTGTCGAGTTGATAATCGTCAATGAAGCGTTGCGATGATCATAGTTAAAATTTACTCCGTTACTAATCCCGCCACCAAAGCTCCCCGACGTATTTTCCGTAATGAGCGTGTTCGTAACGGTGAGAGTCCCCTCATTGCAAATCCCGCCGCCTGAGACCATGGAACTGTAATCCCCAGTGTAATTGATGACATTCCCTGTAATGGTTGAATCGGTTATTGCCAGTACGCCGCGGTTAAAGATCCCGCCGCCGTGATCATTGGTCAACACACCCCCGGTAACGGTCAGGCCGATCAGTTCAACCGGGTTCATTTCGTCTCCGCCAGTAATGTAAAAGACCCGGCTTTTCCCGTCGGCGTCGATCGTGATCCCGCCGATACCTGTGGCGTCAACAGTTATCCCCTTGGTAATTTCAAGTTGTGAGCCGTCGAGCGTGATCGTTCCGTCGGCAAGAGTGCTGTCAAACGTGACCGTATCACCTTCAGAGGCATAAAAAACAGCTTCCCGAAGGGAAATCATGCCATCGGTTGTGTCAAAGATATCCAAAAGAGTTGTAACAACCGTCGAGGGAGATTCGGTATTTCCTTGATACTCATACGCGCCGATATCGACCGTCCCGCCGACAATCCGCGGATTTCCGGCAATGTCGAATTCCGTTTCGACCGCGTCGTTCGTACCGGTGTTGATCGCCGCACTTCCCGCGGCTAGCGAAAGATCAAGCGTGGCGGCATTGGTCAGTACGCCCGATTCGTCAAAGACAGGGGCAACGACGAAACCCGGGTCATTACCGACGATATTGTTGCTCCCTGAGTAGGAACCGACGTTGTCAAGACTACCGGCATAATTGAGTGAAACAATGGTATTTGTCAGCGTAAGCATGTCAGAATAGTAGTTGCAAATCCCGCCGCCTTCATAAGAAGCGGTATTCCCAGAAATCGTCGAATTCGTAATGGTAAGTGTGCCAGATTCGTAGTGAATCCCGCCGCCATAAAAAGCGGTATTCCCAGAAATCGTCGAATTCGTAATGGTAAGCGTGCCTTCACCGTTGTAATTGTAAATCCCGCCGCCGCCACTAGAAGCGGTATTCCAGGAAATCGTCGAATTTGTAATGATAAGTGTGCCTTTACCGTTGTAATTGTAAATCCCGCCGCCATAAGAAGCGGTATTCCCAGAAATTGTCGAATTCGTAATGGTAAGCGTGCCATAATTGTAAATCCCGCCGCCGTAGCTGTTGTCCCCCCCCGTAATCGTCAGGCCGATCAGTTCAACCGAGCTCGTCTCGTCGCCACCGATGATGTTGAACACCCGGCTCTGCCCGTCGGCGTCAATCGTGATCCCGCCGATACCCGTCGCATCTATGGAAATCCCCTTTTCAACCGTCAGCTCTTCACCAGAAAGAACGATCGTCTGACCGGAAAGCGAAGCGTCGAACAGAATCGTGTCGCCTTCCGTAGCGATGTCAATCGCTTCGCGCAGAGAAAGAATGTCATCGGACGTGTCCCAGCTTGTCGGGTCGTCCGTTGTGTTAACCAACCAGGTCGACGCCTCGGTCGGGGCGGCGTGCGCCGCCTGTGCCATTCCGCCAGCGACGACGGCTAAAAGGGTCCGTTCTTCAAGAGATTCAAGACGAAGTTTTCGGGATTTAAAGCTGGCATTCATATCAATCTCCTTTATTTGAAACTAAGTAACTAAGAAATGACTTTTGCTTGGGTTTGGCAGAGTCCGCCCCATCGGGATTCGGTTCCGTCAGGGAACACCCCGAAAAGGCAAAAACAACACAGGGGAATGTTAAAATTCGTCTGTAAAACCTGCGGGTTAAACAAAACAGCGGGTTGCTCTATCAGTCCAAACGGGAGATCAAAACAACCGCACATTCAAAAGACTCCCTCCCGATTCTATCCGCCCCATTCAGCTTGTCAATTCGACAAACTCTTTTCCACACAAAAAAAGCTGAAATTTCAACATTTTCGAAATCAGAAAAGCAAATTCTGAAATTCCGGGTAATTTGCGCCAAGCAGTAAAACCAAAAGCGTCCGTTCCCCGATATTGAACGCCCCCTTGATATCCCCGGAACCGCCTTTCCTTTACAGGCGACTCTGAGGCTCTTGCTTCCCGTTTTCGCCCGCGTCACCCAGTGAGGCGCCGAAATCCCGCCGAAACCGGAACGGAAAGAATCGTCCGCCGAAGTCGAGGCCTTGCCGTTGTTCGGCACAGGCAAGCCGCGGGGGGCTTCTAAAAATCAGCAACGGGGTCATAATGGAGCTTGAGTGAATCCGGCCCGATATCGGGAGTAGTTTCTTCCGCTTCGGCGGGTTCGCGCGCCTTGATTTGCGTTTAACGGTTCCTACCGCGCAACCGACCGGCGGGGACCTTCGGACAACGTTTATTTCCAGAAAGGACGATTTTCAATGTCGATTCCGCTTGCCAGTCCCAAGAAACCCGTTTCTGATGTCAAAAAGGTCGCTATCCTTTTCTCCGGCGGACCCGCTCCCGCCGCCAACGCGGTGATCGGAAGCGCCGCCGCCTGTTTCCAGCAGGCGGGGGTCGAAGTCTACGGAATGAAGCATGGGTACACCTATCTGGCCGACTATAAAGACGGCGACGTCCTCAAAGAGGGTGAGGCTTATATCCGTCTCGACAAGGAAAATCTCGAAGGGCTGCGAACCGAACAGGGAATCTGCATCGGCACCGCCCGCGTCAATCCCGGAAAACATCTCAAAACCCACGCCGACCTTCACGATCCCGAAAAGACCGCGCCCCTGATGACCGTCTATAAGGCGCTCTGCTCGATGGGAATCGACGCGCTCGTCTCGATCGGCGGCGACGATACCCTGACGACCGCCGCCAAGTTCAAGCTCTTCATGGACGACCTTCCGGCCGACCAGAAGCGGCTCAAGATCGTCCATCTGCCGAAAACGATCGACAACGACTACGAAGGGATCCCGTTCACGTTCGGTTATTTCACCGCCGTCGAAATGCTCGCCAAGCAGATCCGCAACCTCCTGGCCGACTCGCAGGCCGCCGGCGGCGGGTATGTCTGCCAGCTGATGGGACGGAAAGCCGCGTGGCTCGCCTACGGCGCCGCGGTCGCCGGAGAGGCGAGTCTGGTAATCGGGCTCGAAGATATGCCCGAAGAATGGCAGACAAAAGAAGAGACGATCGACCCCGAAACGGGAAAGGTAATCAACGACGCCGACGGCAAACCGCTCATGCGGACCGTCTTCGATATGCAGAAGGTCGTTAATCACTGCGTCGACGTGATCCAGGCGCGTGAAAAGATGGGGAACGACAGCTTCGTCGCCATCATTTCCGAAGGGATCGCCGAATTCCTCCCGATCGCCGAGATCCGCAAGTGCATCTCCGACGACGAGTACCGTTCGCTCAAACCGGACTCGTTCGGGCACTTCCCCGTCTCGCAGCTGAAATACAGCAGCCGCCTGGGCCGCCTGATCGCCGAAGAGTACAAGAAACGAACCGGTAAACCGCGCAAGATGGTCGGACTCCAGTTCGGCTATGAGGTTCGCTGCAACGCCCCCACGGCGTACGATGTGATTCTGGGAAGCCAGATCGGGGTCGGCTGCTACCGCGCCCTCTGCGAAAACAATATCAGCGGCGTGATGATCTCGGTTCAGGACACGATGAATCTCAGCTATCCCCGGTTCGAGGATCTGATCAACATGGAGAAACTCCGCGCCTATCAGCGTCCGGTCAAGGTCGGGAGTGACATTCACCAGATGGCCCGTTATCTGGAAGCCTGGACGGAGTGATTTGTCATCTCTCCGTGGAAATTCAAAAAAGGGCTCTTTACTCCCGAAAAATTTCGAGTATAATAGTGCTATGAGTTGAGGCGGGGGAGTTGCCGCTCCCCCAATCCAAATGTCCTTACCGGGCAATTCTCCTGGACCACCCCCCCCTTCCCCTTTCCGGTCTGGTGATTGCCCGGTTTTTTTATTTTTCAATTTTCTAAATTGCCTATTTTGACACATAAGCGAGGAGCGGCCGGTTGATTACGATTCTCCCCTGCTATAGCCTCGAGGATTTTTCGATCTATCGGACCGCGAAAGATGCCGATCAGATCTTCTCGGCGTGGACGGCCCTCTATCATCCGGCGCTCATTCGGCATTTCGGGTCACTCCCTTCGTGGGACCGCGCGTCGACCCCGTCTCCCGGCAAGAAACATGACCTGATTCTGATTCCCCCCTGCGCGATGGGACAGGTTCCCCGCGATTGGCTCCGCCGCGCCGAAGAGGGGGGATCGGTCATCATCAGCGATAAAAAGACCCGCGCCGAAATGACGCGCGCCGCGCTCGAAGCGCTCGAACTCGACCCCACCGACGCGCCGGACGACGTCGAAACGTTCTACGCGCTCGGTTACAGCTATTTTGTCTCGGAACTCTTCTCGCGGAAACTCCGATACATGAGCAACCTCGATACCCAGGGGTTCCGGGAAAACGGCCTTGCCGCCGCCAGGGCGCTCGACGAGGGAAACCGCCCGGAATACGAAAAGCGCGTCCGGCGCGCGTTCGGGCTATTAACCGAGGCGAAAGAGTACTTCTTTCCGAAGGCGATGAATCTTCTCGACCTGACGGTCGCCTCGCGCGAGTCGCTCGCCGCGCTGGGCGAGACGCTTCGCCGCCGCGCTGTCCGCGACGAGTCGACGAACCTCCTCATTTCAACGCGGCATCTCGAACTTCTGCGCGACGGGTTCCCCGATATTCTGACCCTTCTGAAAGGGGAGATCGGCGCCGGGCGCGTCACGCTCGTCGGAGGGGATCTGAACGAATCCCCCCTGGGACTCCTCTCCCCCGCCGAAACCGCCGAGCGCCTCCTTTTGGGGTGGGAAAAGTACTACGAAATCGTCGGCGCGGTTCCGCACGTCTTCGGACGGTGCGAAGCGGGTTATTCCCCGATCCTTCCTCAGATTCTGAACCTGGCCGGCTGCAAAAACGCGCTCCTGTTCACCGACGACGGCTGGAAAGGAACCGATCAGGTTCAGAGCCGCGTCGACTGGACCGCTCCCGGCGGCGCAAAAGTCGGCTGCCTCTCCCGCCCGGCGTATGACGGCGGAAGCGCCAAAGACTACATGCTCCTCCCCGACCGGGTCGGCTACTCGTCGAGCGGCGACCGCGCCCTTTCGGCGATATACAAACACCGGCCGGGAAAAGAATCGATCTGGTTCGGCGATATGGCGCGGATGACGAAGTTCGCGCCTGTTCTGGGAGAGGTCATCCCGCTTGCCGAATTCTTCAAAAAGACGGACGAGACCGGCGTCAGACTTTCGCTCGAAAAGGACGCGTTCCGGACGAACTTCCTGACCCGCGCCGCGCGGGACGGACGGCGGAATCCCGTCTCGGTCTGGCCGGTTCTGCGTGAACTTTCGGCGCGGATGAATCGGACCGCGGCGCTGGCCCTCTTCGCCGGACTTCTGCACGAGCGCCGCTCGATCCGAGCGCTGGATCGGTTCGACCGTCTGGTCGAGGACGCCGCGCCGCTGGACGAACTGAAAGACGATCTGACCGAGCAGATCTCGTTCCCCTGGCGGCTCACCCTGGAAGGGTTCGAGGACGGCGAGGAGAAAACGCGCGCCGAAGAGCCGCTCCGCCGCGAAGAGTCGCTCCGTCTGGAGCGGATCGCCCGCGCCGAGCGCGTCATGGCCGACGCTCAGGCGGTCGCGCGCGAGTTCGCCCGGCTTCTGGCGGGATCTCCCGCGCCGGGGGAAGGAGTTCTCCTGCTGAACATGGCGCCGACGCCGGTCACCTACGAGGCCGACGGCGCCTATACGCCTTCGCCCGCGACCGATATGTATATCAGAACGATCGCCGCGCCGGGATACAGACGCGTGACGGTAACCGTTCCCCCCTATTCGATCCTCGCTCTGCAAAAGACCGCCCCTCCCGCGCCGCCGCCGCTTGAACCCGCGCCGAAGAAGAGATTCTTCTCGCGCCTGGCCGAAAAGATCCGCGGCGGGGAAGAGACCAACCCAAACCGAATGGTCGAGCTTGAAACCGTCCGATTCAAGGACGGGGCGACGGAACGCTTCTATACCGTCCGCACAAACTACTTCGTGATGAAAATTGATGCCGATACCGGCGAGGTTCGGTCGGTCCGCACGCGGATCACCGCCCAGATCACCGGACGGCGCGGTCTGCTGAACCAGCCGGGAATGGGGAACCGGATCGCGTGGCAGGCGGTTATGAAACTTTCGGGGAAGCGCCTCAAAGAGGATCATCGAAGCGAACTGGCCGGCGGGTACGGCTACTCGATCATGACGGCGGAAAAGATTGAGGTGATTTCGGAAGGCCCATTCGAAGCGGTTCTCGAAATCACCGGCGCGCTCGTCGCTCCGAGCGGCGAGCGTCTTTCGGGGTACCGGCAGCGGATCGCCGCGCGCCGATCGAGCCGCGTGATCGGCGTCGAACTCGAATTTATCCCCGACGCGCTTCCTCAGGACGCCCCCTGGGACGAGTACTACGGGCTCCGTCTGGCGTGGAACGACAATCTGGCCGAGCTCCGTCCGGCGTGTCACGGTCTCTTCTGGGAGACGACCCGCGATTTCTTCCAGGCGCCCGACCTCCTTGATATACGAAGTGAAGATGAGCTTGGCATCTCGATCCTCGGTGATGGACTCCCCTTTTACCGACGTGTCGGCGCGCGAGGCGCCGACGCCGTCCTCCTCCCCCGCGGCGAAGAGGGGCGCGTCTTTCGGTTTGCGGTCGGCGTCGATCTGCCCGATCCCCTCGCCGAAGCGTCGCGCCGTGCCGCGCCCGAACCGATCGTGCTGGAAAACGTCGCGGTCGATGAGCCGCGCCTGACAAGGTTTCTGAACGTCTCTCCCGAATCGGCGGCGGTGATCGATCTCAAACCGGTCTACGAGACGGCGTCGGACGGGGCCGAGTCGGAACGCCTGACCGGATTCCGCCTCCTTCTGCAAGAGACGCGCCGAAAAAAGACGGCGGTCACGATCACCTCCCGCCTGCCGATCCGCGCGGCGGTGCCGGTCAATCTTTTCGATCAGCCGACGGGCGAGCCCTACGAACTTGTCGATCCCCACATACTCAGGGCGGAACTCGCCGCCGGAGCGATCCTCGCGGTACGCCTCGACGTCGACTTTGACGCGGTCGCCGCGGAAAAATGAAAAGTCAGCGAATGAGACAGACTACCTGACCCCGGCGGCGCCTTCACGGGCGGCGATCTGGTCAACCCTCGCCGGTAGATCCGACATATCACGGCTGCCGGGAAACCGCTCGGCGGCGAGCGCGGCGACCTCGCGCGCCGCGTCGGCATTGTGGTTCTCAAGATGAAGTTCAGCCAGGATCCGATAGAGCGCCGGGTCGTCCGGGTTCCGCTCAATCGCCGCGGCGTAGCAGTCGGCCGCCTGCAGACCCCGCCCTAAATGCCGACACGCCTCGGCTTTTCCCAGAAGGACGTCCAAAGGCTGGTCGCGGCTCGGGTAGAGGCGGCCGAGTTCTTCCCAGACCGCCAGCGCGGCGCGGTCGTCTCCGAGTTCACCCTCTAAAACCGCCAGACTCCTGATCAGATCCTTATCTCCCGGCGCCAGCTGGAGTGCGCGATGGTAGTCGGTCAGCGCCTCGTCTTTCTTGCCGATTTCCTGACAGACCATCGCGCGGAGCTGCCACCCCTTGTGGCGGCGCGGAGTCAGTTCGATCATCTTGTCGGCATAGTGGAGTGCCGAGGCCGCCTGATCCGATTCAAGGAACTTCTCGGCGAGCGACTCACAGATCGCCGCGCGCTCTTCGGGGGAACCGTCCCGCCCCGCGGCGTCGGATAAGACATGAATAGCTTCGTTCTTCTTCCCGTCGCGCCAGAGGATCTCGCCGTAATAGCGGCGAGACAGGAGATCGTTTTCATCGCTTTTCATCGCCTGGGCGAACTTTTCGGCGGCCAGATCGTACTTCCCCTCCTCGAACGCCGCGACCCCTTCCCGCCCGAGTTCCGGACGGCGGTTGTCTTTCCGGCTCATTCCGCGAAACGGGAGTATCCCCTGACACCCCAGAATCAGGCAGAGCACCGCCGCTAGGAGCCCGGTCGGTACTCCAAACAGGTGACTCTGCCGACGAGTTTCGATTGGGCGCATATGTTTCTTTCCCCTTTGACGACGGACGATCCGCGCAAGGTTACTCTTTTTTACCGGTTCGTACAACCCCCAAAGCGGTTAAATTCGTTAAAATCGCGGAGAAAGAGGGAACTTTTTATCTCTTTGCCGATACCGATGGTTGACGGTCTAAATTCCCTATTTTAATATATAAAGGGGGGAATTCTTCTTTCGGGGGTTCCGAAAGAAAGGTTCGGCGGGGTGTCAAACGATCCGAAATCGGTTCCTTGCGCGGTGAACGGTGAGTACTTGATATGAGCAGTTCTGATAACAATACCTGGACGGTGATGGCAATCATCTTCATCGTCCTGACCTTGGGTCTCGGCGTTGGGGAATACTTTACCGCGAAAGCCCTTCAGCAGGCGAAGGGCGATCTGGCATCGGCATCCAATAACTACAAAACCTCGCTCGATGCGAACGCGACCCTCCTCGAATCGGACGCGCGGCTGAAAGAGACAATCGGCTATCCTCCCGATATGAAGACCGACGATCTCTCGAAAGACCTTGAAGGGCGGCTGAAAGAGCTCGGCGGGGTCGATTACGCCTCGTGCGCCGAAGCGATCCGCGGACTGATCGCCGCGATCAACGAACGGAACGCCGATATCCAGCAGGCGAACGCCGACCGGGATCAGCATTTCCTGACCGCCGAGAGCGAGGACAAGCGCGCGTTTACCCAGAAGGCCGATTTCGACGACGAAATCGACAGAATCACCGCGGCCAATAAAGACGAAATGACCAAAGCGACCGAAGAGTACGACGCCCTGTCGGGCGAGACGGTCGACGAGGTGCGCGAAGTCGAGCAGGCCAAACAGACCGCAGCAATCAACCGTGAGCATCTGAAAAAACAGACCGTCGCCGCCGAAGAGTCGGTTAAGACGATCGCCGATATCAACGCCGCCCTTCGAACCAGAATCGAACAGCTGACCGATCCGTATTTCGAAGAGCCGGACGGCAAAGTCGTCTACGTCGATCAGGACGCGCGGGTCGTCCGCCTGAATATCGGAAAGGAACAGGGGCTGCGTCTTCTGACCAAGTTCGCCATCTTCGACGACAACGCCCGCGACCGGGGAGAGATCAAACCGAAAGGGGCGGTGGAAGTGATCCGCTTCGTCGGGGAGGATCAGGCGGACGCGCGGATCATCGACGACGAAGAGACCCTCAAAAACGTGATCCACTCGATCGACCGGGAGGGAGAAGCCGCGAGCGTTCTGGATGACGAACTGACCGATCCGATCGCCGAGGGTGATCTGGTTTACACCCCGCTCTGGCAGAAGGGGGAAGAGGTCAGATATGCGCTTGACTACTTCCTCGATATTGACGGCGACGGCGCCGACGACCTCGATCTGCTGGTCAACGTGATTAACGCGACCGGCGGTGCGGTCGACGCGTGGATCGATAAAAACGGCGAATTGCGCGGAGAGATCTCAACCGACACGACCTACCTGCTCGTGAGCAACACACCGTTGGAAGAGGCGCTGGACGCCGCCGACGCCTCGGAAGATCTTCGCAAGGCGGTCGGCGAGGCACGGACGAAGCTCTTCGACGAGGCTCAGCTGGACGGTCTGCGCCAAATGAAACTGAACGAGTTCCTCCGCCGGAGCCATTTCCGCCAGACATCCGAAATCACGCGGTATCAGCAGCCGGGGGGGCTCGACGTCAAGCCCGACACCACGCGCGTGCCGGTGATCCCCAACAGCGTCGCACCCTCGACCTTTAACCTGAACCCCGATCAGGCGAAGATCGATCCGGAAAGCGCCCCCTCCCCCGCCGCTGACGCCGCGGAAGCGGGCGGGATGGACGACGATGCCGCGCCGGTCTTCCGGCGCCGCGAACCGAAAGACCCGTAATCACACGGCTCTTTCGGACGGAGTCGAAGAAAGAAACCGAAGCTCTCAGCAGTAACAAAATGGTCATATCATGAGTAATTCCGGCAGCAATACGTGGACGATCGTCGGACTCGTCTTCTTTGTCCTCGCCCTGGCTCTGGGAATCAGCGAGTATTTTACCGCAATGGCGCTTTACAGCGCCAAAGTGCAGACGCACGACTACGGCACACTTTCCAGCCAGCTCAATAGCGAAAACAACAGGCTGACAGGCGACGCCGATACGCTCAAGAACCTGATCGGCGTCGGCGGAGATTCTTCGGATGCGGTCGTCGCGGCCGCCAGTGAGACGCTGAAAAACGTCGCCGGTGATCAGTCCGAAACGCCGAAATCTTGTCTTATGGTCATCGAAGGACTGGTTCAAAACCTCACCGGAAAAGACCGCCAGCTCGAAAAGGCGACGAAAGACCGCGACTCGTACAAATTGATCGCCGATATGGAAACCGAAAAGGCCGACACGCAAAAAGAGACGTTCGACACCAAAACCGACGACCTGAACAACACCAACGACAAGCGCCAGGAAGACGCCGAGAACCGCTATAAGGATCTTCAGGCGCAGAAGGCCGAACTCGAGAAGACCGTCGCCGAGGTCAAGGCCGACGACAACGCGCTCATCGACAAACTTGAAACACAGACCGCCGACGCCGAAGAGTCGGTAAAGATGATCGCCGGAATCAACGCCTCGCTGCGCGACCGGATCGAACGGCTGACCGACCCGCTGACCGAAATTCCCGACGGAAAGATCGTCTACGTCGATCAGCTCAACCGTGTTGTGTGGCTCAATATCGGCGAGGCCGACGGCGTCCGCCTCCTGACCACGTTCGGCGTCTACTCGAAGGACGCGCTGGCCGACGGCGCTCTCGAGTCGAAAGGCTCGCTCGAGGTGATCCGCATTGTCGACGCGCACGAGTGCGAGGCGCGCATCCTGAACGACGAGATGGAAGATCCGTTCGTTCCGGGCGACTACATCTTCACTCCGCTCTGGAAGTCGGGCGAACAGGTTAAAGTCGCGCTCGACTATTTCCTCGACGTCGACGGCGATAACAAAGACGACCTCGACCTTTTGGTCAATCTGATTAACCAGAGCGGTTCATCGGTCAGCGCGTGGATTGACAAAGACGGCGAAATCCGCGGCAAAATCGAGCCGGACGTGAACTACATCATCATGAGCAATACGCCGATCATGACGATCATCGATTCGGATCCCGACATGTCGGACGAGATGAAAAACAAGATTCGGGACGCCCACATGCACCTGTTGGACGACGCCGACAAGAAGGGCGTCCCGCGCATTTCCCTGGCGCAGTTCCTTCACGAGACGCACTACAAACAGAGCGCCCGCGTCTCGCGCTATCAGGAACCGGGCGGCGTGAAACAGACCGACCGAGGGGGCATCCCGATTGTCTCGCACGCGAATATCGCGCCGATCTACGATAAGAATACCAAAGACGCCAAAGTCAACTCGTTCGGCGTGACCGCCCCGATCTACAACCCCCGCCGGGTCGACAATCCCGGCCCCTCGTCGGGGAAGGTCAGCGACGCCTATTTCCACCGCCGCAGCAATAAGAATCTCTGAAAAACATGTCTTTCAAACAACTGACTGATAACGCGCGCCGTCTCTACGCCGCGCGTTTCGGCGGCTCGCCCCGTTGGCTTGCCTCCGCTCCCGGCCGCGTCAACCTGATCGGCGAACATACCGACTACAACGGCGGATTCGTCTTCCCGATGGCGATCGAACGATACACCGTGATCGCCGCCGCGCCGGGCGGGACGTCCGGAAAGGCCGCGCTCTATTCCGAAATCTTCGACAGGACAAGCGAGTTCAACCTCCTCGAAAAAGAGCCTCCCGCTGAAACGGTCGACTGGGAAAGCTATGTCGGCGGGACGATCGCCTGCACCCTCGAAAAGGGGCTCCGTCCCGAACCGTTTCAGGGGGTAATCGTCTCGGACGTTCCTCTGGGAGGCGGACTGTCGAGCAGCGCCTCGCTGGAAGTCGCCGTCGCCTCGCTCGTCGAAGCGGCGTC
Organism: Thermoguttaceae bacterium; assembly: GCA_017652805.1. GTDB lineage: Bacteria > Planctomycetota > Planctomycetia > Pirellulales > Thermoguttaceae > RUG695. The sequence goes on from JAGCAH010000086.1 coordinate 15,873, forward strand.
GAATCGGAAAATCGATCCGGTCGAAAAAGCGCTCCTCTGCCAGAAGGCCGAACATGAATACGCCTTCATGCCGTGCGGGATCATGGATCAGTTCATCTCGGCTATGGGCGAGGAAGGCTGCGCGATGCTCCTGGACTGCCGCAGCTTCGAGCGGCAGTCGGTTCCGCTCGACAATCCGGATGTCGTGGTACTCGTGATCAACAGCAACGTGAAACACACTCTTTCGGGGAGCGAGTACCCCGAACGGCGGAGCGACTGCGCCCGCGCGGCCGAACTGCTGGGAGTGGAACTGCTGCGCGACACGAACCTCTCCGCGCTCGCCGCCGCACGCGAGACGATCGAGGCCGAACCGAACGGCGCGCGGATCTTCCGCCGCGCGCGGCACTTCCTGACCGAAGAGGAACGTACCGCCCGCTTTGCCGAAGCGCTCCGCCGGGGCGACTACGCCGCCGCCGGGCGCGAGATGTACGCCGGGCACGGCTCGCTGAAAGATGATTACGAAGTCACCTGTCCCGAAACTGATTTACTTGTCGACCTGGCCGCGCGGCTCGGACTCGGAAACGGGATCTACGGCGCACGGATGACCGGCGGCGGGTTCGGCGGCTCGGTCGTCGCCCTCGCCGACAGAGAAAAGGCGTCCGCCGCGGCGGAGCGGATTGCCGCCGAATACGAGACGAAGACCGGGATCAAACCGTCCTGGTTTGTCACACGCCCCGCCGCGGGCGCGCGCCTGACGGAGGAATGAGCCATGAACCTGGTTGTCTGTTTCCGAGAAACCCCGGTCGATGAAAAGCATATCGCGCGAATCGCCGAAGCGTGGCCGGAAGCGCGCATCATCAATACCGACCAGAAAGGAATCGCCGAAGCGCTCTTCGACGCCGACTACTTCTGCGGCCACGCCAAGGTTCCGGTTCCGTGGGACGAGATCGTCGCGAAAGGGCGTCTTCGCTGGGTTCAGTCGTCGGCGGCGGGAATGGACTGGCTCCTCGTCCCCTCGGTGATCGACTCGGATATCACCATCACAACCGCCTCGGGAGTTCTGGCCGATCAGGTCTCCGAACACGGTCTGGCGCTGACCCTCGCGTGGCATCGGAATCTCCGCTCGTTTATCCTCGATCAGGCGGTCCGCTCCGAAAACCCCGATTGGCGCAAATTTAAACGGAAGCCGACCCGCGATCTGACCGAAAAGACGGTCGGGATCGTCGGTCTGGGGGGTGTCGGCCGCCGCTTCTCGGAAGTCGTCCGCCCCTTCGCGCGGAAGATTTACGCCGTCGACCTCTATCCGGAAAACAAGCCCGCCGCGGTCGACGAGCTCTGGCCGGCCGACCGGCTCGACGACCTTCTGACGGCGTGCGACGTCGTCTTCCTTTCGCTCCCCCTGTGCGAGGCGACCCGCGGGATCTTCGACCGCGCGCGTCTGTCGCGCATGAAGAAAGACGCGCTTCTGGTCAACATGGCGCGCGGGCCGCTGGTCGATTCCGACGCCCTGGCCGAACGGATCGCCGCCGGAGATCTGGCCGGCGCGGTAATGGACGTGACTTCTCCCGAACCGCTCCCGCCAGACCACCCCCTCTGGAATCTCCCCCAGGTGCTGATCACCCCGCACGTCGGAGGACAGATCCGCTGGCGGTTCGACGACGTCTGCGACATCTTCTGCGAAAACGTCCGACGCTACCTTGCCGACGAGCCGCTGATCAACCGCCTCTCCCCCGAGGGGAAACGCCTCGGATTCCCCCTGCGCAATGGCGAGACCCCGCTCTGGATCGACCTGAAACAGCGGTATTCGACCCGAACCTGACCCCTGCGTTCCCTTCCGGTTTTCCGATTCCGCGCCGCTCGGGACTTGTTTTGCGGCGCGCCCCTTCGTAAAATAAAGAAGCGATTCGAGCAACATTCTTTCGGCGCGCATTCCGCCCGCTCGGCGCGGCGCGCCCTTTCACGCGTTAGGAGAAAACCATGCGCCAATTCCTCTCTGTTCTTTTCCCCATCCTGGCGGCTGTTCTTTATTGCGGCGTTCCCGCCTCGGCCGACGACGCCGAAACCGCTGACTCGATCCTCGCCGCCAACGGCTTGGTGAGCGACCCGACGTTCATGGTTCACGAAGAGCTGATCCGACAGATCGACGCCGCCTCGGCGGCGTGGCGTGAGACGTACGAAAACGTGAAGTCGACCGCCGATATCGAAAATTACCAAGAGGCGCACAAAGCGTATTTCCTGAAAAACCTCGGCCGTCTCTGGGAAAAGACCCCGCTCAATCCCCAGGTGACCGGCGCGATCAGCCTGCCGGAATACCGGGTCGAAAAGATCGTTCTTGAAACACTGCCGAACTTCTACGCCACCGGGACGATGTTCCTGCCGAAAGTCGAAAAGTTCGCGCCCCCCTATCCGGGTCTTTTGATCGTCTGCGGGCACTGGCAAAGCGGAAAAGCCGCCTACGACCATCAAACGCTCGCCGCGCTGGGCGCGATGAACGGGTTGGCCGTCTTCGTTTTCGACCCGATCGAACAGGGGGAGCGGTTCCAGAACTACGACGACGAAGGAAAGATGACCTTTTGGGGAACGGCGGCGCACAATATGCTCGGCACGACCTCGATGCTCCTGGGACGGAACACCGCCACGTTTGAGTTCTGGGACAATTCCCGCGCGCTCGACTACCTTCAGTCGCGCGACGACGTGATCGCCGACAAACTCGGCGTGGCGGGGAACAGCGGCGGCGGAACACAGACCTCCTACCTGATGGCGCTCGACGACCGCGTGGCGTGCGCCGCCCCCTGCTGCTTCCTGACCGGGTTCTACGGTTATCTGACCCACACTCTGAACCCGCAGGACGCCGAACAGAATGTCTTCGGCCAGGTGGCGTTCGGAATGGATCATCAGGATTACCCGATCATGCGCGCCCCGAAACCGACCCTGATGTGCTGTAAGACAAACGATTTCTTCTGCACCGACGACACCTGGACCAGTTTCCGGTTCGCCAATCGGATCTACTCGCGCCTCAACGCGCCCGAAAAGCTCTCGATCGTCGAAATCGAGGGGGGGCACGGCTATTCCCCCGAAGTCTACAACGCCACGATCCGCTGGATGGTTCGCTGGCTGACCGACCGGACGGAACTGACCTACACGATCCATCCCGACGCGATGGTTCCGATCTTCCCGGAAGAGAAACTTAACTCGATCGACGATCCGAAGGGGGTGATGTCCCTTCCCAACGCGCGTACGACGTACGACCTGAACCGTGATCTGGCCGAGGAACTGACGGCCGAACGCGCCGAAAAGCTCGCCAATCTTTCGGCGGACGAGTTCGCCGCGCTGGTCCGCAAGACCGCGGTGATCGCCGAGCCGGACGCGATCGCGCCCGCCGAAGAGATCGCCGACGGGACCGGCTCGGGAGACTTCATCTATAAAACCGCGCCCGGGATTTTCTGCCCCGTCCGCTCGGCGTTCGCCGACTCGCAGGGGGAAACACTCCGCCTGATCGTCACCTCGCGGGGGCGCGCGGGCGACGAGGTCAAGAACCTGATCGACTCCCTGGACGCCGCCGACGGTCCGGCCTGCGCGATTGATCTGCGCGGCTGGGGCGAAACCCAGAATATCAGCAAAGAGTATTTCCGCTACGACCATTTCGGCACCGACGGGATCGACTTCTACTGCGCCTATCTCCTCGGGAAGAGCTACGTCGGAATGCGCGCCGAAGACCTGATCGCCGCGGCGAAATCGCTCAAGGAGAAGTTCGGCAATAAGAAGATTGAACTGGTGGCCGACACCGCGTCGGCGGGGATCGTCGCGCTGCACGCCGCGGCCGCCGCGCCCGGCCTTTTCGAAAAGGTCACCCTGAGCGAACCGATTCCGACCTGGACCGAACGGGTCAACGCCGCCCCGCAGCCGATCCCGATGACCGACCTGATCCACGGCGTCCTGACCGAGTATGACATTGACGACCTCATCCGGTTCACGGAGTAAACCGCCTCGGTCACAAAAAAGCGGAATCACCTTTTTGTTGATTCCGCTTTTTTTGTGACCGCCCGTCGAGCCCGTCACCCCTCTTTGGCAATTTCCTCTTTGAGAAGATCCCAGAGGGCGTCCATCGACTGCGGAATCACTTTCAGACTTCCGCACGTTGTAACGTAGTTGGTGTCGCCGTTCCACCGGGGAATGATATGCCAATGAAGATGGCCGGGGAGTCCCGCCCCGGCGACCCTTCCCAGGTTCAGGCCGACATTGAACCCCTCGGCGTTCATCGCCTTCTCTAATCGGACGACCCAGCGCGTGACCGTTTCGAGGAGCTCGGCGCGCTCGTCGGGGGTTAAGAGGTCAAGTCGGCCGACATGGCGCTTCGGGGCGACCAGAAGATGCCCGTTGTTATACGGATAGCGGTTGAAGAGGGTGATGCTCGAGGCAGTCCGTTCGAGAATGTAGCGTTCTCTGTCCGACGCCGGTTCGGAAACCGCTCCCTGACAGATGAAACATTTCGGATCGCCGCCGGGAAGAATATCTAGAACTTCCTCTTTCGGCTTTTCGGCCCCGCCGATGTACGCCATCCGCCACGGAGCCCAGATCACGTCAAGACGATTTTCGCGCTCGTTCATTCTTCGGAGGAATCGGACTTCTTCGCTTTGTCGTCGGCGTCTTTCAGCGCGCCTTTGACTTCATTGTCAACATCGTTGACCCCCTTTTTGAACTCAACAACGCTCTTGCCGAGCGAACGCATCACGCTCGGAAGACGGTTGCCGAACAGAAGCAGGGCGATCAACAGGACAATGATCAGCTGCATAGGGCCGGGTGAAAACATGGCATAAACCTTTCTTATTGCATTTACGGACCCCCGGCGGGGAGCCCGAAAGTCGAAATCGGGAAAAACGCGTCCGCCCGGAAAGGGCGAAAAAATGCCCCCGGAGAAGAGACACCCCCTAATTCTACACGGAGACCGCCCGATTGTCAAATACCCCGCGCCGGAAAAAAGGGGGAAAGGGGGGGAATTCGCCCGTTCCCCCGAGTCGGAAAGCGGATATTCCCTCCGGCGGCGGCCCCCGAATGTATAGAACTCCCCGCATTTTTGTGGTAGAATGTTATCGTTTCGAAAAGGAATTGATTCTACCTGACCCTTTTGGAAAAAACAAGGAGTCCGTCTCAATCATGACAACCATTAAACCTGAAGTGATAAGCGATCCCCGCGTCCTTTCCGAGCGGCTGGCGGCGCTCCGCCGGGAGGGGAAAACGATCGGCCTGGTTCCGACGATGGGTGCTCTGCACGAAGGGCACCTGAGTCTGGTTCGTCAGAGCAAAAGCCTCTGCGACGTCACGGTCGTCTCGATCTTCGTCAATCCGACCCAGTTCGCCCCGGGCGAAGATTACGAAAAGTACCCCCGCGTTCTGGACGCCGACCTGGCCAGGCTCGACTCGGTCGGCGGGGTCGAGTTCGTTCTGGCCCCCGCGCCGAAAGACATGTACCCCGAAGGGTTCGATGCGCACGTCCATATCGGGGGGGTGACCCGGCGGCTCGAAGGAGAGTTCCGCCCCACCCATTTCGACGGCGTGGCGGTGGTCGTTCTGAAACTCTTCAACATCAGCGGCGCCGATATCGCCTTCTTCGGTCAGAAAGATTATCAGCAGGCGGCGGTCATTCAAAAGATGGTCCGCGACCTGAACCTGTCGGTCAAAATCCGCGTCTGCCCCATCGTTCGCGAGGAGGACGGTCTGGCGATGAGCAGCCGGAACAAGTACCTCTCTCCCGGTGAGCGAAAAGAGGCGCCGGTGCTCAAACGCGCACTCGACCTGGCGCGGAAGATGATCGCCGACGGGGCAACCGATCCCGCTCAGGTCAAACACGAAATGCGCACGCTGATCGGCTCGGCGCCGTCGGCGGCGATCGACTACATTTCGATCGCCGACCCCGACACGCTCGACGAACTCGACCGCATCGACGGAAAGGCGGTGGTTCTGCTGGCGGTGAAGATCGGCGCGACGCGCCTGATCGACAACATGATTGTACCGTAAACCTGTAATACGGAGATTCCCGTTATGCGGCAGACCCTCTTTTTCATTCCGACCGAACTTTTCGGCGTTCCCCTCTTCGGGGTCGGGATCCTCTTCTGGCTGGTCGTCGTTTACTTTTTGTGGCGTATCGTCCGAAACATGCTGACCGAGCGGAATACCGGCGAACTGGTCAGCGATATTCTGATCGGCGCGGTCGCCCTTGCCATCGTCGTGTGGATCGCCCCGTCGCTCAATTTCGGACGGGGACTGCCGATACGCGGGTACGGCGTCTTTCTGATGCTCGGAATCGTGGTCGCCTCCCTTTTCACAATTCACCGCGCGAAGAAAAAATGGAATATTCCCCCCGAGCTGATCGTCTCGATCATCCTGGTCGAGGTGGTCTCGGGAATCATCGGCGCGCGCATCTTCTATGTGGCGGAATACTGGCAGTCGTTCGTTGTGCATGATCCCGGCCGGGCGGTCGATCTCGGCGCAACGATCCGCGGAATTCTGAATTTAACACAGGGAGGGCTCGTCGTCTTCGGTTCGATCATCGGCGGGATCGTAACGACCCTCGTCTATCTTCGGATAAAAAAACTGCCCCTCCTGGCGACGATGGACATCTTCTCGCCCGCGCTGATGATCGGAATCGCGATCGGGCGGCTCGGCTGTTTCATGAACGGCTGCTGTTTCGGCGCGATCTGCGACGTCACCCCTCCGGGCGTCGTCTTTCCGGTTGCGAGTCCGGCGCACTACTACCAGATGGAACACGGTCAGGCGTCCCTCGGCGGGTACAACGTCTTTTTGCCGACCGAGACGCCCGATGAACAGAGCGAAACGCTCTTTCACCTGAAAAAGAGAGATGAAGGTTTAATGGCGGCCTCCGCCGAGCCGGTGATGGTCGAGTCGGTCGACGCCGACAGCGCTCCCGAAGAGGCCGGACTCCGGCCCGGAATGACGATCCTCCGGGTCGGCGCGCTCACCCCGCTCAAGGGGGAACCGACCCCGGATGAGGTCAAAAAGACGGCGATGGTCACGCCGGTCGGCACGCGCGGTTTTCTGGAATACCTCTACAACACCGGATTTCCGGTCCGCGCGCTCTATTTGGTTCTCGACGTGACCGACCCACCCGGCGCTGAAGAGGAAAACGCCCAGACCGACGACAAAGGGGAAAGTGCCGGCGCCGACGCTGAGAAAAACGCCGCGGACAACGCGCCGGAAAAGCCGGACCCGCCGAAACCGCGCCGGCTTGTTTTCCGGCCCGGTCCGTTCGACGTGCGCGCGGTACACCCCACACAGTTATACAGTTCTGCGCTGGCATTCCTTCTGGCGGCGTTTCTCTGCTTCGCCGATCGGCTGGTCAGGAAAGACGGGTTCGTCTTTGCGCTGATGCTGATCTGTTATCCGGTCTGCCGATTCCTGATCGAAATGGTTCGAACCGACGAACCCTCGTTTATGGGAACGGGGCTTTCGGTCTCGCAGTGCGTCAGTCTCCTGACTCTTCTGGCCGGCGCGGCGCTGATGATCTACTCCCTTTCGCGACACGGCGCCCCCGCCTTTGAAGGGATGTTCCCCCCGGTCGACGATGAGGCGAAATCGTGAGACGGTTTCCCCTCCGGTCCCGGCCGCGCCGATTCCCCCCCCGTCGACGTCAGGGGATTATCCTCTTCGTCGTCACGGTGGTGATCGCCGCGCTGGCGCTCGGCGGGATGTCCCTCCTGGCGCTGATGCGGGTCGAACTCGAAGCGACGCAGCATCGGCTCGACGACCTCGACCTGACGAACACGTCCCGGTCGGCCGCGGCGCTGACCGTCGCGATCAGCGGAATGACCCCCGACGAGCGGGCGCGCCTCGGGGGAATCTACGACAACCGCGCTCTCTTCTGTAACCGCGTGGTTCTTCCGATGGCCGACGGAGGAACGGGAGCGGCATTTTCGATTCTCTCTCCCCGGCTCGAAGCCGAAAGAGGGGGCGTCCGATACGGACTTGTCAACGAGTCGACCCGGCTGAACCTGGCCGCGCTCCTCGAATGGGATAAAGAGGCTCCCGGAACGGCAAAAGAAACGCTGATGCGTCTTCCCGGAATGACCTCGGTGATGGCCGACTCCCTTCTGGACTGGATCGACCTGGACGAGGCGACCCGCCCCGACGGCGCCGAGGCTTCGTATTACGCGTCGCACCGGCTCACCTATTCCCCCCGCAACGCGATCCCCATCTCGCTCGACGAGATTCTCCTGGTTCGCGGAATCACGCGGTATCAGATTTACGGAACCGATACCGAGTATAACTATTCCGGCGGCGCGCGCGATCGCTCGACCGCCGCGGCGGCCGAGCGCGAAAGCGGGCCGATCGGCTCACTCGGCACCTCGGCCGCCAACGCGCGCGGAATGCGCGGCGGGGTCGTCGGCGTCCCGGACGGGGACGTCGACACCGAAGTCACCATTCCCTGGTCGCGTCTTCTGACCGTCTTCAGCGCCGAGCGGGACGTCGACCCGCAGGGACGGACGAAGATCGACCTGAACGAAAAAGACCTGCGGTTCCTCTACGACGAGCTCGACGCCGCGCTCGGCCGACAGACCGCCGCGTTTGTGATACTCTGCCGGCAGTACGGGCCGGTCCCCGCCGCCGGCGGGGGAACTCCTGCCGAACCGAAAGAGGACGCGATCGACTTCGGTCTTCCCGCCCGTTGGACGTTCGAAACCCCGCTCGATATCGCCGGGGTCTTTGTCCGCGCGGGGGGGAAGGTTTACGCCTCGCCGATTTCGGATCGGCGCGAAAGCGTGACCGCGCTCTTTGAGTTCCTCGACTACGCCTCGGTCGGCCCGTCGGCGGTGATCGCCGGACGCGTCAACGTGAACGAAGCGCCCCGCGCGGTCCTCGACCTTGTTCCGGGGCTCGACAGCACCGCAGTAACCCGAATCCTCGATTCCCGGCCGACCCCGGGCCGACCCGTTCCGAAAGCGAACCGCCACGCCGCGTGGCTCTTTGCCGACGGGATCGTCGATCTCGAACAGATGAAGCGCCTTTGGGGAAAACTGACGACCGGCGGCGACGTCTTTCGCGCGCAGATCGTCTCGTTCTCCGAAACATCGGGAGCCGCCCGCCGTGCCGAAATTGTGGTCGACGCCTCGGTCATCCCGCCGCGGCAGGTTTTCTACAAAGACCTGACGATGCTCGGACGCGGTTTCTCGGACGACGTTCTCCTCGGCCGGGGAACCGCCGGATCGGGCTTCGCGCCAACCCAAATCGGAACGCTCCGGCAGGACGCCCTCCCCGCGGGCGCGCCGAACGAGGATTATCGGCTCCCGAGCGACGATCCGTTTCAATCGATTGAGGAACTGACCCCGCGTTAGAAAGACCAAAAGAGATGAGCGATGCGAAAAAGAATACTCCCGACGATGAACAGCTCCGTCTGAAATACGGCGCCGCGCTTGAAAAGGCGGAAGGCGGAGATCCCGCCGCCCAGCTCGAAGTCGGTCGCCTTCTCTTTGAAGGGGTCGGCGTGAAACGGAACCGCGGCGAGGCGGCCGCGTGGTTCGAGAAGGGATTCCGAGCCTACCGAAAACTCGCCGAAACAGGGGACGCCGACGCCCTCTTCGCCCTGGCCGAATGCTACGACGACGGAACCGGCGTCTTTCGCGATGACGAAAAGGCGACCGGGCTCTACCGCGCGGCCGCCGACGCCGGCCACACGGGCGCCGCGTATCGGCTCGGAACGCGCCTGGCGCTCGGACTCGGTGCGCCGCGCGATCCCGCCGCCTCGTTTTCGTGGTACAAGACCGGCGCCGAAAGAGGAGATGCCGATTCGTGCCGCGCGCTGGCACTCGCCCTTTCGCGCGGCGAGGGGTGCGAACCCGACCCGGCCGCGGCGTTTCGCTGGCATAAGAAGGCCGCCGACGGGGGAAGCGCGCTTTCGTGCCTCGACCTGGCTCGCGCCCTTCTGACCGGCGGCGGAATCGACCGGGATATCCCCGGCGCGGTTTCGTATTTCACTCAGGCGTACGATCTCGGCGTCGTTTCCGCCGCCGCCGATCTGGGGCTTTTCTATTACAGCGCCAAGGGGAAAGACGCCGACGACGAGAAAGCCTCCCTCTGGCTCGCCCGCGCGGTTGACGCGGGAGAGACCGCCGCGTATCTCGCCAGCGCCGATCTCCTGCGGAACGGGCGGGGCGTCGCGCGGGACGTGAGGCGCGCCAACTATCTGGTTCACGAGGCGGCGCTCGACGGAAACGCCGAGGCGCAGTTCGAACTCGGGCGACTCTACTACGAGGGGATCGACATTCCCGCGGATCGCGAAAGGGGGATTCGATGGTGGAAAGAGTCGGCGTATAACGGATTTCCCCCCGCGCGGCGGCGGCTCGTCGAGCTGGGGTTTACCGAGGCGGACTGGACCGATCCGGACGAATTGTATGACGACGACAATCAGTTTTCTCTCGACGAGGATTAAAACGGTGCGTTATTTTCAACTTTCGATCGTTCCGGCGGCGCTTCTTTTCGCTCTCCTCTGTCTCATCGGCGCAGCGGGCGCCGACGAGCCCCTCTCCCTCTGCGACATCACGGTCGACCGCGCAGGGAAGACGCTTTACATTCTCGAAAGCGGGCCGCGCCGTCTGGCGGCGGCCGACGCCGAAGGGAACGCGCCGGTTTTACGCGTGAACCTTCCGTTTACGCCGGTCAGGATGCGCTTCCTTCCGGGGGAGGAATTCCTTGCCGTCGTCGGCGGTCTGCCGACCGGAAAGGTTGCGCTCGTTCGAGTGAAAGACACGCTCGGCGCCGATCTCCCCCCGACGGTCGAAAAGGTCTTTGACGCCGGACATTCCCCCTCGGACGTTGCGGCATACCGAGAGGGGGATTGTCTCCTCCTCTACGTGGCCGACCGGTTCGCCGGACTCGTTCGCGAGCTGGACGGAACGACAGGAGAAGTCCTCCGCGCCTTCGACGTCGGACGGGAGCCGACCGCGCTTCGCGTCACCCCCGACGGCCGATACCTGGCGGTCGGCGGCCTCCTGCCGGAAGACCCCGCCGACGTGGCACAGACCTCGTCCCGCGTGCGGATTATCGATCGGACGACCGGCGAGGTGACCCCGGTCTCTCTTGAAAACGGAATCAGCAACCTCTACGACCTGGAACTCTCCCCCGACGGCCGCCTGGCGATCGTGACCGCCACACGCGGGAACTACCGCACGATCACCAGCCAGGTCGAAGGGGGCTGGATCGTCGACAACGTCATCGTCGTGGTCGATATCGAACGGAAGAAGTACATCGAGACGTTCGCGCTCGACAACCAGTACCGCGGCGCGCCGAATCCCTGGGAGATCCGTCTGGGAAGCGACGGCGCGTTCCTGGCGGTCGGGATCTCCGGCAGCGGCGAGGTCGAATTGATTTCGGTTCCCCGTCTCTACGAGATGATCAACTACCGTCTCCCGGAAGAGATTCAGCGAACGGCGACCCCTTCCGAACACCTCCTTCCGTTTAAGACGCGCTTTACGTTCGGATTGGCGGGGACGCGGTCGGTCGCGATGCACGGCGCCACCGTCTGGACCGCGTCGTATTTCGACGACGCGGTCGGGCGGGCGGAAATCCGAATCGACTCCGCGAAACTGACCGGTGAAGACGGCGACCGCGGGTATCCCCGCAAACCGAAAGCGGTCGGCGGCGACGACACGCCCCCCGCCCCCGGCGCTCCCCTGCGCTGGATCGAACTGGAGAGTGCCTCCCCCGCCGAAGGGATTACAGTGGAGCGCGCGCTGACCCGTCTGGCTCCCGCGCCGGTCGAGACCGCCGTCCGGCGCGGCGAGCGTCTTTTCTACAACGCGCTGATCTGCCGCGAGCATTGGCAGAGTTGTATCACATGCCATCCCGACGCGCGCGCCGACGCGCTGAGCTGGGACCTGATGAACGACGGAACGAATAATCCGAAGAACACAAAGAGCCTCCTCTTTTCACACGAAACGCCCCCTTCAATGATCACCGGCGTCCGCCCCGACGCCGAGACCGCTGTCCGCGCCGGAGTGATCCACATCCTCTTCAGCCATATTCCCGAAGAGGACTATTGCGCAATGGACGAGTATCTCAAATCGCTCCGTCCCGTGCCGAGTCCGCGCCTGACCGGCGGCGGACTGAGCGAGTCGGCCGACCGGGGCCGGCGTCTTTTTGAGAGTTCACGCACCGGGTGCGCCGACTGCCACAACGGCGAGTATTTCACCGATATGCTCCTTCACGTCTCGACGAGTCAGGACCCGTTCGAGCCGCGCCGCGAGTTCGACACTCCCACCCTGCGCGAGGTCTGGCGAACCGCCCCTTATCTGAGCACCGGACACTGGCTCACGCTCCGCGAGACGCTCAAAGAGGGGGGGCACGGGAACGGAGACGGACGGCTCGACCGGCTGACCGACGAGGAATTCGACGACCTAATCGAATACGTTCTTTCCCTTTAGATTCTCCGGCGGCTCGGGTATAATGCCGGTGGGAAAAAGATGTTGAAAGAAGCGATAAGGAGAACCGTTTTGTGACGAAGAACCTGATCATCTACTATTCCCGCAAGGGGACAAACTATGTGAGCGGATCGATTCAGAACCTGTCGAAGGGGAACACCGAAACTTGCGCCGAACTGATTCAAAAGACAGTTGGCGGTGACCTTTTCGAGGTCGAGACGCTCAAGTCGTATTCCGACGATTACGAAACCTGCACGCGGGAGGCAAAAGCCGAAAAGGCCGCCGACGCGCGCCCGGAACTGAAAGCACGGCTCAACGACGTCGCCGCGTATGACAACATCTTCGTCTGCGGTCCCTGCTGGTGGGGCACCTACCCTATCCAATCTTTTCGCTCCTGGAAAAGATCGATTTCACGGGGAAGCGCGTCTATGGTCTCATGACGCATGAGGGGAGCGGTTTGGGGAGAAGTCAGAGCGACCTGGCCCGTTTCTGTCCCGGCGCCGAGATCGGAAAGGGGATCGCCGTTTTCGGTTCGGAAGTTCTGCGCGCTCCCGAGTCGGTTGAAACCAAAATCAAAACCTGGCTTGCCGGGTTGAAGCTATAATTTATCTTTCCCGCCTTTCGCGCGGGATCGGAAAGGAAGTGACCTATGACACGTTTTTCACTGACACGCGCGGCGGTTCTCTGTTTCGCGTTTCTTTTAGGACTGAGTCTTGCCACCGGATGCCGAAACTCGCAAAAACCGTCGGCCGCGGGGACGGAGAACAAACCCGCCGCCGAAACGCCCGCCGGGAGTACGCCGTCGGTTTCCGGACCGGCGCTGATCGTTTTCTTTTCCCGGGCGGGGGAACAGAGCGGCGTCGGAGTGGTCGAAAAGGGGAACACCGCGATCATGGCCGAAATTCTCGCGGTAAAGACCGGAGCGGATCTCTTTGAGGTCGTTCCGAAAGAGGATCACTATCCGACGGACAGCTTCAACAAGCTGACCGATGTCGGGAAACAGGAACAGACCGAAAAGGCGCGTCCCGAATATGTCGAGCCTGCTCCCGACCTGTCGAAATACAAAACCGTCTTTTTCGGTTCTCCGGTCTGGTGGGGTGACTGGCCGATGATCATGTACACATTCTTCGAAAAGAACGCCAATGCCCTCGCCGGAAAGACGCTCGTCCCCTTCACCACGCACGAAGGTTCGGGACTTTCCGGATTCGATCAGAAGCTGGCCGCGGTCTGTCCGGGAGCGACAGTCGTCAAGGGACTGGCGGTAACCGGAACGGAGTGCCAGAAGAATCAGGAAAACGTCCGCCTTAAGATCGACGGGTGGCTCGCCGACCTCGGGGTTCGGGAAAGCCTGGCTCCCGCCAAGGCGCCGGAGGTCGGTGCGGCCGCCGCGTCAACCTCCGGAGAAACCGCCGCCGAGACCGCTGCATCCGATAGTACGGAGTATTCCTTCGGCGACGACGACGATGACGACGATGCCCATGATGACGACGCCGACGACGACACGGACGATGACGACTGAGGGGACGGCGCGGAATTAAAGGCGTCGGACGGTCTGAAATCCGAAAAGGAATCGAAAAGTCCCGTACGGAAAGAGGAACCGCGGCGGTTGTTTTTCGCCGCGGTTCCCCTTATAATGAGGCGATCAGCGGCCGCCCCGGTTCCTTCCGGGATCGAAGGGCGGACTTTAACACTGTCGAATCGGAAAAACAACTTTTAAGGAGCAGTTCAGAATGACTAAAGCTTTGGTGGCGTATTTCAGCGCGAGCGGAGTGACGGCGGCGGTGGCCAAACGGCTGGCCGAGTCGATTGAGTCGGATCTTTTCGAGATCAAGCCGGAGACCCCCTATACGAACGCCGACTTAAACTGGATGAATAGATCAAGCCGCAGTTCGGTCGAAATGGCCGACCGCGCCTCGCGTCCGGCGATCGCTACGAAGGTAAACGATATGGCCTCCTACAATGTCGTCTTTATCGGATTCCCCGTCTGGTGGTATCGCGAACCGTCGATCATCGACACCTTCGTCGAAGCGTACGACTTCGCCGGAAAGACGATTGTACCGTTCGCGACCAGCGGCGGTTCGGGACTCGGCGACACGTCGAAGAACCTAAAAGAACTTGCCCCCGGCGCCGACGTCCCCGAAGGAAAACGCTTCTCGGGAAGCATTTCGGGAAACGATCTGGGCGCCTGGGCGGCGAAGTGGCTCTGAGTTCGTTTTTCGTTCGTGCCGTCGGAGGAGGCAGACGGCGGCACGCCTAAAATCACTCCATTTATCCCTGAACAGAAAAAGCCGATGCAAGTCCTCCTCGTAAACGGAAGCCCCCATCAGAACGGATGTACCGCCGCCGCGCTTTCCGAAATCGCCTCGTCTCTTCAGAACGAAGGCGTGGCGTCGGACTTCTTCTGGATCGGAACCAAGCCGATCGGCGGATGTGTCGGTTGCTATCAGTGCCGGACGAAACAGCGGTGCGTTTTCGACGATAAGGTGAATGAGTTCGTGGAACTCGCCGCCCGCCACGATGGGTTTATCTTCGGTTCTCCGGTCTACTTCGCCGGAATGAACGGCTCGATGATGAGTTTCCTGGACCGAGTTTTCTGTTCGGCGATGACGCTCGACCCGCATCCGTTCCGATTCAAGCCCGCCGCGTCGATTGTCTCGGCACGGCGCGCCGGAACGACGTCGGCGCTCGATCAGATGAACAAGTATCTTCTCTATCAGCAGATGCCGGTGGTCCCTTCCCACTACTGGGCAATGGTGCACGGCAATTCGCCCGAAGAGGTTCGACTCGACGCCGAAGGGCTCCAGATTATGCGCGTTCTCGGCCGGAATATGGCGTGGCTTCTGAAACTGAAAGAGGCGGGCGCGAAGGCGGGAGTTCCCCTGCCGCGCCAGGATGAAATCCGTAAGTGGACGAATTTCATCCGCTGAGCCCGAGGCCGCGTCGGACGGTTTCTCCGGTCGTCATTTCGGCGGGGCCGACGCGTCGGGGGCGGCCTAGTCGCGGGTGGCCTCTTTCCTTCTCGTTCTCTTTTGCCCGTCCGATTTTCCCTCTTTTCGGCGCGCGCGGGCGTCTTGTACCAAGGGGGTAAAAAGCGATTGACGCTTGCAGAGGCGCTCTGTTTACGCTATATTATACGGTTGTCCGCTGGCGGATTCGCGGCGGTTTTCTGTTCTCCGAAAGAAGAAAGGCGTATGATTCCCGAGATCTTTACTCCCACCATCCTAAGGATCATCTCCCTTCTCGAAGAGGGGGGCGCGACCGACGTTCTGGCGGTCGGCGGGGTTGTGCGCGACTATCTCCTGGGTCAAAGGAAGGACGGGGAGAAACTCCCCGAACGGGATGTCGACCTGGAAGTTTACGGCCTTTCTTACGCTCGGATTGCCGAAATTCTCCGCCCTCACTTCCGGGTCGGCCTGGTCGGTCAGGCGTTCGGCGTTCTCAAGGCGAGCGGCCGCGACTCCGGCAGACGGTTCGAAATCGACATCTCTCTCCCCCGACGCGAGTCGAAGAACGGGGTTGGGCATAAAGGGTTCGATATCAACGCCGAACCGGAACTCGGTTACGACGAGGCGTTCGCTCGGCGTGATTTCACCGTCAACGCAATCGGAATGCGCCGGGACGGCACCCTGATCGACCCCTATCACGGAGAGGCCGACCTGGAAAAGAAAATCCTTCGCGCGCCAAGCGCGCGGTTCAAGGATGACCCCTTGCGCGTCCTACGCGGAATGCAGTTCGCCGCGCGGTTCGGCTTTACGATGGACGACGTCACAATCGGGTATTGTCGGGAGGTCTTGGATGAGTTCCCGACCCTCTCGAAGGAGCGGGTCTACGACGAGTGGCGCAAGTGGGCGCTTCGGGGAAAGTTTCCCTCGATGGGACTCGATATTCTGGAAAAAACGGGGTGGGTCGGCGCGTTCCCCGAGTTGGCCGCGTTGATCGGCACCCCTCAGAACCCGAAATGGCATCCCGAAGGGGACGTCTGGAAACACACCTCCCTGGTCTGCAACGAGGCGCGCGGGGCGGTCGAAAAGGGGATCGACGACGGAAAGCCGTTCTCGGAGACCGAACAGACCGTCTTAATGTTCGCCGCGCTGACCCACGATTTCGGCAAGCCGCTTACCACGCGCCGCGACGCCGAAGGGGTGATCCGCTCGCACGGACACGCCGAACAGGGGGTCGAGCCGACGCGCAGATTCCTCGAGTCGATAAAAGCGCCGAACCTGGTGGTCGATATGGTCCTCCCTCTGGTTCGGGAACACATGGTTGTGATACACCACATGCTGGGCGCGCCGACCCCGCGGGCGGTACGCCGCCTGGCGTGCAAGCTGGAACCGGCGACGCTCCGTCTCTGGGTGGCGCTCTGTCAGAGCGACGCGCTCGGCTGTTTCCCGCCGGCGGCGGAAGTGCGGAATATCCGTTTCCGCGCCGACGACTGGCTCCGAACCGCTCAGGAGGCGAACGTCGTCGACGAAAAGCCGGTCCGGCTTGTTCTCGGGCGCGACCTGATCCCCCTCGGCGTTCGACCGGGACCGGAAATGGGGCGTATCCTCCTTGCGGCGTATAACGCGCAGATCGACGGCGCGTTCTCGACGGCCGACGAGGGAATCGCGTGGCTCAAATCGCACGGATGGCTGAAACAGTAATAACAGGGAGTCAGAAACGGACGATGCGCACAATCGCGATCATGAATCAAAAAGGGGGAGTCGGTAAGACGACCACCTCGGTCAACCTGGCCGCCGCGCTCGCACGCCGGGGAAAGCGTGTTCTTCTGATCGATATGGATCCGCAAGCTCACGCCTCGCTCTATCTGGGAATCGAGCCGAACGCCGGCGCGCCGTCGATCTACGACGTGATGACCGGCGACGAGTCGATCGCTTCGGTCTGCCGAAAGGCGGCCGAGCGTCTCTGGGTCGTCCCCTCACACCTCGACCTGGCGGGAGCCGAAGTCGAGCTGGCGGGCGAAATCGGGCGGGAACGAATCCTCCGCGGGAAACTCGCCCTCGAACAGACCGCCCCCGACGGCGCGCCGTATGACTACAGGATCATCGACTGTCCCCCCTCGCTCGGCGTACTGACGATCAACGCGCTGACCGCCGCCGAGGAGATCATCATTCCCCTTCAGCCGCACTTCCTGGCGCTGCATGGACTCGGAAAACTTTTACAGACGATCAAATTGGTCGTCACGCGGCTCGACCATCCCACCCTGCGTCTTTCGGGGGTCGTTTTCTGCCTGTACGACGCGGGGACGACGTTGGCACGCGAAGTCTCAAACGATATACGGAACTTCTTTTCCGAAGAAAAAGAACGCAATCCCCGCTCGCCGTGGGCGGAAGCGGAGATCTACCGAACCAAAATCCGCCGGAACATCCGTCTGGCCGAGGCACCGAGTTTCGGCCAGTCGATCTTCGACTACGACCCGAAATCGAACGGCGCCGACGACTACGCCGATCTGGCCGCCGAGGTCGACGGGTGTAAACGGGAGTTCGCCTCCCGAAACAAAACCAAGAGCGCGTCCCGTCCGAAACGCGCGACCGAGCCCGCCTCGCCGGAAAAGACGGAACCCTCCGCCGGATCGGCGGCCGATCGGTCCGGACCCGACGGATCGAATGTCACTTACTTCGCCCCGAACCCGCTTTCCATGGAAATCGACTGAGGTCAGACAATGGCTCCCGTAATCACTCTCTTAACCTTTATCCTCGGCCCCTGGATGGTCGCCTACGACGAGGCCGCCTCTCTTCTGACGCTCAATAACACGCAGAATCGCGTCGTCGTAAAAGGAACCCTTTCGTTTGAGAATGAAGAGGGCCTCTGGCAGATCGCTCCCGCGCGTGACGGCGTCCGCGACCGTCTGGCGCTGATCAACCCGTGGGGATCGGCGCAGGGGTATGTCACCTTTCAGCAAAACGGCGGGCGTCTCTCCTTTCTGGTCCATCACCGCACCCGTCAGTTCTACGAGGGAAAACTCACCTTCGACGGCCAGGTTGAGTTCCGCCGCGAGAGTTTCGCCTGCCAGACCGCGCCGACCCCGGGAGGCCGAGTCCTCTCGCTCGGAAGCGGCCCGGCCGACTCGGCTCTCTGCGACACGCTCTTTGCCCGGGAAGAAGACCTGGCGTTTCAGGTCTCGGGGGGGACGGAAATACGCCTGACCGATCAGGGAGACGGCGTCTATCATCTCAGCGCGGTCTGTGATATCGCCAGAAGCGAAAAGGCGTCCCTGACGCTGGACGTCGAGCGCGACTATTACAAGTCGCGCTACGTTCCATACTACAAACCGATCGATCGGAAGCGCTGTCCCGTCCCGCCGACCGGCTGGATGTCGTGGAACGTCTATTTCGACAAGGCGACCGCCGAAGACAATCTCGCCGAGGCGCGTCTGGGGAAAAAATACTTCCAGCCGTTCGGCATGGAGTTCTGGTCGATCGAATCGTGGCAGGCGAACTCCGACTCCCTCCCTGTCAGTAAGTTCCACAACCTCGACCTGGAGCCGAACGCCGAGCAGTTCCCCGATGGGATGAAAAAACTCGCCGACGATATCCGCGCGCTCGGATTCCGTCCCGGACTCTGGACCGTTCCCTACGGGACGGGGGACGAGGCGTTCTATAACGCCCACAAAGACTGGTTCCTCCATCACGAAGACGGCACTCCGGTCGACACCTGGGCGGGACGCTACACAATCGACCCAACCGTTCCCGAGGCGCTCGACAATATCCGCCGAATCCACAAAGTCGCCGCCGAAGAGTGGGGCTACGAGTTCTTTAAAGTCGACGGAATGTCGGGGGGCGGTTCGGGATATATGGCGCACCTTTACGAAAAACCGGAAATCCGCGCGCAGATGCGCGACCCGTATTGCTCCAATCCGTTCGAGCAGACCGTCGCGGCCATCCGTGAGGGGATCGGCCCGAAGAGCGTCTTTCTGGCCTGCCAGGGGCATTACACCGGTCCGGAAGCCGCCTATTCCGACGCCGCGCGGATCGGCGCGGACATCGTCGACTGCAACGAGCCGGTGAAATGGGAAAACGTCCTCAACCAGGGGGGACGGACGCTGAACCAGATCTTCGTCAACAACATCGTTTTCTACACCGACCCCGACACCCTTCTGGTCGGTGATCTCGAAACGGAACAGGCGCGCGTCTCGGCCACGGTCGTCTCGCTTCCGGGGCAGGTGACGTTTAACGGCGACCGCCTGGCGACGCTCCCCCCCGAAAAGATTGCGCTGATCCAGCAGACCCTCCCCCCCGCCGACGTCCATCCGATGAACCTCTATCCCTTCTTCGAACAGCTGCCGATTTGGAACCTGCGCGTCGCTCGGCCGTTCGGCGCGTGGAACGCAACGGCGCTCTTCAATTGGGACGACGAGGCGAAAGAAATTCCTTTTACGTTCGCCGAACTCGGACTCGACCCGGCTCAGGACTACCTCCTCTATGAGTTCTGGACGGGGGAATTCTTCGGTGCCGCGCGGGAAGCGTTTTCGATGGAAGTCCCCCCGCGCGCGGTTCGGCTTCTGTGTATCGCCGCCGCCGATCCGCATCGACCGGTCTTCATTTCAAGCAGCCGTCATATCGCCCAGGGGGCGGTCGATCTTACCGACCTGACCTGGGACGGCAGAGAGGGGCTCCTCACGGGAAAGGCGCGCGTCGTCGCGGGGCATAAGACAACCCTCCGCTTCGTCCTCCCCGCCGGACTGGTTCCGGCCGACGGCGAAGTTCCCCCCGAGACGGGCGGATACCGCCTTTGGGAAAAAGAACTCCTCTCCGATAAATCGGGGATAGTGACTTTCACGCAGAAGTTTCAGGACGCCGAGCTGTCCGACTGGCTCTGACGCGGTTCGGGCATTTCGGACGTGCGCCGTAACATTTTTTGCAAGCGGTTCGGATCATTCAGGAAGAGTGTGACTATGAAACAAAATGTTCTTTCACGCGCGTCGGCCGCGGCGGCGCTCGTTCTGACCCTCGCCTTTTCCCTTTCGGCGCAGACGACGACGGTTGACTCGGTCGTCGGGTCGGACGGACGCCTTGTTCCCTCGGCATCGGGGATTCTGAACCCGCACGTCACCGAAGGACGATTCGGCACGTCGATTCAGGGGGGGTATTTCGGACCGAGTCCGAACCGTCCCGAAAGCCGTTTCTCCTCAAACGCGCTCTTTGACTACAGCGGCCGGTTCATCGGGATCGTCGGGGACGCCGACGCCGAACGCGCCGACCTTGCCGAACGCGCTTCGCAGGATGAAGATCTTTCGGATATCGATAAACTGATGATCATGCGTTACATGCGCCGTCAGGCCATGGCGCAGCAGGAGGGGGAAACGCCTCCTCTCCTCCAGCGGAGTGCCGGGCCTCCCGCCGAGCAGCTCCCCTCCCCCGCCGGTCCCGCGACCGAAACGGCCGCCGTGCCGACCGAACCCGCCCCCGCGGCTCCGCAGCCGAACGAACCGGCGCCCGCCGAAGAGACTCCGCCCGCCCCGCCGGCCGAGCAGATCTGGATGAGGGGAAGTTCTCGCTACACAAATACAGCGCCGCCTCAGGGGATGATTCCCCCCGTGCCGAACGACTCCCCGATGATCGACCCGCGCTGGTATGAGTTCGGCGCCGACGCCCCCGCTCCGAGCGGACCGACAGCTCAGAATCCTCCCGCTCCGCAAGACGTTCCCGCCGACGTTCCGTTCGAAGAGGGGATGGTGATCGGCGGCCGGCTCCCCGATGCCGAACCGGCACGAATCAATCCCTCCGAAGCGCTGGCGCGGAACGGCCGACAGGAACAGACGCGGTCGGCCGCGGCGGCTCAGCAGCTTGAAACACGTCTTCTGCAAAGCCC
>JAGCAH010000087.1 GCA_017652805.1 Thermoguttaceae bacterium
CGATCGGCGTATCTACTACTATTCCGACGAGAATCCCGGTAAGAAATACGACCGTCTCGAAGCCGCGGTCTCGAAATACGTGATTTCCCATTCCGGCGTCTCGTATGTCGTCGTCGACGGTTTTGACGTCCGTTACGGCGGCTCGCACGGGTTCGGCGGCGGCGACGTGGCTCACTATGTGATCCGCAATTGCGACATCTCCTGGATCGGCGGGGGCGACCAGGGACGCGGCGGAGGCGAGGGGGGCCGCGTCCGCTTCGGCAACGGGATCGAGTTCTGGGGTCAGGCCGACGACTGCCTGGTCGAGAACAACCGAATCTGGGAAATCTACGACGCCGCGCTGACCAATCAGGGAACCGGCGGGAACGTCGAGTCGAACATCACCTATCGCGGCAACGTCATTTGGAACGCCGAGTACTCGTTTGAATACTGGAACGGCGCGGGCTCGCAAACGAAGAATATTCTTTTCGAGAACAACCGCTGTTACGACGCCGGGTTCGGCTGGGGGCACGTTCAGCGGCCCGACCCGAACGGCCGATGTATCATGATGTACAGCAACGGCGCGCCGACCGAAAATTTCGTCGTGCGCGGTAACACATTCTCGAATGCCACCGAGTCGCTGGTGCGCGTCGATTTCACGCCCGAGAATCCCGACTGGCCCGACAAGACACTGACCCTAGACGGGAACCGTTACTTCAACGGCGACGGGCGTCTTTTTTTCCGATGGAAGAACGACTGGAATTATACCGGCGCTCAGTTCGACGAGTTTCGCACGAAGACCGGCAAGGAAGAGCACGGAGCCGCCGCGCCGCCGGAAAAGGCGCTGGAACAGATCAAAGACTGAACCGGCGGTTCCGTTCGGTCGGCTTTCCTGCAATAAGTCGGTGAGAACCTGCCAGTGAAAAGATATTTTTTATGTTCGGTGTTTCTTTGTTTCGCTTTTCTGTCGGCGGTTCCGCTCTTAGCCGCGCCGTCGAAAACGCTTGTTGGGACGATTCCGACCGGACCTGACAATCCCCGGAACAGCGAAGGGGACTTTATTCGCTTAAAAAACGGTGATATCCTCTACGTTTACACACATTATTACGGAACATCTCCCAATGACGAGGCTCCGGCCTACTTGGCCTCGCGCCGTTCGGCCGACAACGGCGGCACGTGGACTGACGAAGACGAAATTGTTCTGCCGAACGAGGGAAAACTCAATACAATGTCGGTCACGCTCCGTCGGCTGTCCGACGGGCGGATAGCGCTCTTTTACCTGGTGAACGAGTCGCCGTCCGACTGCCGCCCCTATTTGCGTATTTCAGACGACGAGGGAAAATCATGGGGCGGCCGGATCAGCCTTGTTCCGGAGCCGTCGTACAACGTGGTGAACAACGACCGGGCGGCGGTTCTGACCGGCGGACGGATTTTGGTTCCGGTGGCGCGGCATCCGTGGAATGACGCCGGGGCCCGTCCCGGTATACGGCGAAGAGCCGACATCTTCTGCCTGATTTCCGACGACAGCGGCGCGACATGGCGTGAAGGGGGCTTCGCTCCGAATCCCGACGAAATAATGTTTCAGGAACCGGGTGTGTGCGAACTGTCTGACGGCCGCCTTCTGATGAATATCCGAACCGATGCCGGAAGCCAGTTTTTTGCGTATTCGTCGGACGGGGGCGAGTCGTGGAGCCGCCCGATGCCTTCGGTTCTCGCTTCTCCCCTTTCACCGGCCGTGATCAAGCGCATTCCCGGGAGTGATGACCTTTTGGCGGTCTGGAATCCGCAGCGCGAGGGAGTTACCGGGAGAAAAGGAAGCCGAGCCTTTATGTATTACGGCCGGCTTAATCCCGACGGTGCCGAATTGCTCGGCCGGCGTTTCCTCGTCAGCGTTCTTGATTCGGAGGAACAGAACTGGCAGTATCCGGCGGTTCTCTTTTTGGACGACGAGACATTTCTGACGGCGTTCTTTTCGGTGGAAAATGGGGTCGATATTTACAAGGTTCGTATTCCACGGGTCACAAACCTCTTTAACGGAAAAGATTTCACAGGCTGGACAAAGTGTGTTTTGGGGCGGAAGCCGGGAGAGGATCCCGAAAAGGTCTTTACGGTACGGAACGGTGTGATCCGCATTTCGGGTTCCGAATGGGGCGGCATTTCCACCGATCGGGAATATTCGGACTACCATGCCTCGCTTGAATTCAAGTGGGGTGCGGAAACTTACGGAAAGCGAAAAGAGAAAGCCCGCGATACCGGTTTTCTCTTCCACGCCAGCGGTGAAGAAGGAAGCTGTAAAGGCCGTTGGCTTTGGTCCTACGAGGCGGACATTATCGAGGGCGGAATCGGCGATTTCCGGATTGTCGCGCCCGAAGAACCCGGATACCGCGCATCCTGCCGGGTGAAAACGGCGGGGGATTGCCGAATCTTTGACCCGAAAGAAGGGGAAAACGTCACGATCGTCAAAGACGGAGACGGCCCGTTCCGCTGGTGGGGGTTCGATTCTGACTGGCAGGATGTGCCCGGATACCGTTCGAAAAGCGAAATTGCCAAGCCGGGCGAGTGGACCCTTCTTGAAGTGATTGCCGACGGCGGCGCGGCAGAGTTCTATGTCAACGGAACTCTTGTGAACCGTGTTACAGAGCTGTCCAAAACCTCCGGACGGATTCAGCTCCGGTCGGAGGGGGCGGAGGTGTTCTGCCGGAATATTACCCTGACCCGATAGCTGCGGCCGGACCGGGTCCTTTAACAGGTGTTTTCCCGCAGGGAAACGCAGAATAGACCTTTGATGGATTGAGAGAAAGATGATAAAAAAATCTTTGCCGTTTGCGCTGCTGACGTTTCTTTTTTGCGCCGTCTCGTTTGCCGGCGCGCCGAAAACGCTCGTCGGGACAATTCCGATTGGGCCTGACAATCCCCGAAACAGCGAAGGGGACTTTATCCGACTCAAAGACGGAACGATCCGGTATTTCTATACACGTTTCCGCGGCCAGAGTTCGGACGATTTTGCGCCCGCCGATCTGGTGTTCCGCGATTCCGCTGACGACGGCAAGACGTGGGCGGAAACCGATTCTCTTGCACTGGCGAACGAAGGAAGCGTCAACACAATGTCAGTAACGGTTCGGCGTCTTCCGGACGGGCGAATCGCACTCTTTTACCTGGTAAAAGATCATGTCGGCGGGAATCTTATCAGCTGCCGGCCCTACATGCGCATTTCAGAAGACGAAGCGGATACTTGGAGCGAACGCATTTCCCTTGACCCCGATGTGTCGTATTACGTGGTCAACAACGACAGGGTTGAGATCCTTGCCGACGGCCGGATTCTGGTTCCCGTCGCCCGCCACTCGTACAATGCCGACGGAACAATTACCGCTTCTGCGGATATTTTCTGTCTGATTTCCGACGACAGCGGTGCAACCTGGCGGAAAGGGGAACAAGTCCGGGCGGCCGAAGGGGTTGTCTTTCAGGAACCCGGGGTCTGCCAGCTGGCTGACGGCCGGATTCTGATGAACATCCGGACCGACGCGGGGAGCCAGTACTTTGCCTATTCCGAGGACGGCGGTCAGTCGTGGGGTCCG
The DNA here is from genome assembly GCA_017652805.1 of Thermoguttaceae bacterium. Classification (GTDB taxonomy): domain Bacteria; phylum Planctomycetota; class Planctomycetia; order Pirellulales; family Thermoguttaceae; genus RUG695. The sequence goes on from JAGCAH010000087.1 coordinate 3,555, forward strand.
CCGACCCCGTCGGTTCTCGATTCGCCCCTTTCGCCCGCCGTCATCAAGCGGATTCCAGGCAGCGACGACCTTCTGGCGGTCTGGAACCCGTTGCGGGCGGGTCGGGCCGCCGGCTGGGGAAGCCGCGCCTTTATGTATTACGGACGTCTTTCCGCCGACGGCGGCAGACTTCTCGGCCGGCGCTTCATCGTCGGCACGCTCGATTCCGAAGATCAGGGCTGGCAGTATCCGGCGGTCCTCTTTAACGGCGACGGCACGTTCCTGACAGCGTTCTTTTCCGTCCGGTCCGGGATCAATCTCTGGAGAATTGCGGTTCCCCGCGTCGAGACGCTTTTTAACGGCCGCGACCTGGCCGGATGGACGAAGTACCTAAACGGACGCGGGACGGGGGAAGATCCCGAAAACGTCTTTACGGTTCAGAACGGCGTCATCCGGATCTCCGGCGCCGAGTGGGGCGGCATTTCGACCGACGGCGAGTACTCGGACTATCATGCCTCCCTTGAATTCAAATGGGGCAAAGAGACACACGGGCCGCGCAAAGGCCTGGCGCGCGACACAGGATTCCTCTTCCACGCCAGCGGCGAGGAGGGCGGTTTTGCCCGGATCTGGCTCTACTCTTTCGAGGCGAACATCGTCGAAGGGGGAATCGGCGATTTCTGGCTCGTCGGCAACGAAGAGGAGGGGTATACGGCAACGGGGCAGGTGACGATGCGGGGAGACCAGCGTATTTTTGACCCGAAGGGGGGCGAAAATGTGACGCTCACCAAACACGCCCAGGGGCCGTTCCGCTGGTGGGGATTCGATCCCGACTGGAAAGATGTCACGGGATTCCGCTCCAAGGACGAAATCGCCGAGCCGGGCGAGTGGACCCGGCTCGAAGTCGTTGCCGAAGGGGACGCCGCCGAGTTTTACGTCAATGGCGTTCTGGTCAACCGGGTGACGAATCTGAGCCGTACCTCCGGCCGGCTTCAGCTTCAGTCGGAAGGCGCCGAAGTCTTCTATCGGAACATCACGGTCACTCAATAACACCGCATCAAAAAAGAGCGGCGGCCAAAGGCCGCCGCTCCTGCTCTTTCAGCGGGTCTCTTCGGGCGGTCACTTGTCCCACTTGTAAAAACCGGGGAGCGGAACGGAGTTCTCGTAGATGAACTGACCCGGTTCCGGCTGAGCGGGAGGGGTCGTGTCGGGGTGTATCGGGGGATCCTGATCCCACGAGGTGACGCTTTCGGGCGGGAATTCGGCTTTTCCGTTGGTCACGACGTCGTCCCAGTCGAGTTCCTGTCCCGAATAGGCGGCGAGCATTCCGAAGACGGCGGTCATCGACGAGTGGGCGGCATGCCAGCCGTCGTTGTGCGCGGTTCCCTCGCGGGTCCACTTCACGAGCATCTCCTGCTCGATCTCGTACGATTTCGGCGCGGGATTGTAGATATAGGTGACTTCGCCCTGATAACGCCAGATTGGGTTCCCTTGGTAATCGTCCAGCCAGCCGGCGCCGCCGATCCCCTTGGTGCCGTAGACGATCTCGCCGATCATCGGCCAGGTCCCTTCCTGCTGACGGCTCTGGCTATACATCTGGCTTCCGTCGGCATAGGTGTATTCGCAGAAGAAGTGGTCGAACCGGCATCCGGAATTCTGGCAGAAGGGGAATCGGCGCACTTGGCGGCCCCCCATCGCGTTGACTTTGACCGGGTGCGCCAGCGGGCCGTTGAAATCCCCTTTGCAGTGCATCCAGTTCCCGATATCGATGTTATGGCAGTGCTGTTCGCAGATGTTGTCGCCGCTGAGCCAGGGGAAATGGTACCAGTTGCGGAGCTGGTATTTCATCTCGGTGTCCCCCGCCTGACGCGGCCGTTCCCAGATCCCGGTGCTGTTCCAGTAGACGCGGACGTTCAGCACGTCGCCGATCGCGCCGTCGGCGATCTGTTCGATCAGCTCCTGGTACTCCTGCTGATAGTGCCGCTGATAGCCGACCACGACGGTCAGACCTTTTTCGTCGGCGATTTTATTCGATTCGAGGAGGGAGCGGTAACCGGGCGCGTCGACGCAGCACGGTTTTTCCATGAAGATGCTCTTTCCCTTTTCGACCGCGTAACGGTAATGAACCGGACGGAACGCCGGCGTGGTGACGATCATTACCTGATCGCAGAGGTCGATTACCTTTTTATAGGCGTCGAACCCGCTGAACAGGTGGTCGTCGTCGACGGCGAAACGGTCGTCTTCGAGCGACTCGAACGCTTCTTTGGCGTTGACGAGATTCTCTTCAAAGAGGTCGGCCAGCGCGATCACTTTGCAGTTGTCCTTGACCGAAAGGCGGTTGGCCATCACGCCCCGGCCGCGCCCGCCGCAGCCGATCAGTCCGACGGTGATCAGGTCGGTTCCGGCGGCCTGCGCGCCGCGGGCCACGGAGAGGGCCGCCGCGGCGGCGCCGAGTTTTCCGGTCGATTCAAGAAATGCGCGTCTTTTCATTTAAACCTCAATTTTCGGTCAGCGCGAAACCTTCCCGGGAATCCCGGCTTGGGGAAGGTTCGCCGTTTTAACCTTTGCCGCGGAACGTCCAAGCGCCGGCGCGGGGGGCGGAAACGATCGTTTTATCTATTTTAAATGAGTTCCGCCGTCAAATCAACAAAAGGAGAGGGGAATTGTTTCTTTTTTGGGGGACGGCGCGATTTTTTCCGTTGAAAGAGAAGGGCGGGTCAGTCGGCCGATCCGGCCGCGGGGGCGTCGTTCGGCCCGCCGTAGAGCGCGTCGAGCATATAGAGCCCGTGGGCGGGGGCGGTCGGCCCGGCCTGGGCGCGGTCTTTTGACTCGAGGATTTGTTTCATCAGTTTCGGGTCTTCATAGCCGCTGTGCCGCTGACCGAACAGGACGAGGGTGCCGACGATGGCGCGGACCATATTGTAGAGAAAACCGTCCGCCTCGACTTCGATCGAGAGAATTTCAAGCGGCGGCAGCCCCTCGGTTCGGCGCGGCGCCCATATTTCGGGGATCGGACATCGGGTGAAGTCGACGGCGTAGAGGGTACGGACCGTCGAGGTGCGCGGAGAACCGGTCGTCTGAAACGCCGCGAAATCGTGCGTGCCGAGGAGGTGAACCGCGGCGGCGCGCATCGGTTCGGTTTCGTATCGGCTTCGTGTGAACCAGACGCGGTCTTTCAGCAGCGGAAAGACAGGGCGGGAGTCGGAAAGGAGATAGCGGTACCGTTTGCGGGTGATATCGGCGATCGGGTGGAACGACGGAGAAACTTCACTGACCGCCAGAACGCGGATTTCGGCGGGCAGGTTGGCGTTGAGCGCGAGAAGGAGTTTTTCACAGGGGAGGAGCGATTCGGTTCGGAACGTGGCGACCTGGCGCAGTGCCGAAACCCCGGCGTCGGTACGGCCGCATCCCAGAACGGTGACCGATTCGCCCGTGATACGATGAACGGCGGTTTGGATCTCTCCCTGCACCGTCCGCGTGTTCGGCTGGCTCGGCTGAACCTGCCAGCCGGAAAACGCGAGCCCGTCGAAACAGAGTTCCAGTTTCAGCGTGCGGCGGGGCGGCGGACTCGGCGCGGACGGTGAGGTTGACATGGCCGATTACAGATTCTTCTGAATCCATTCGGCGATCTGAACGGCGTTCGTGGCGGCGCCTTTGCGCAGGTTGTCGCTCACGCACCAGAAGGCGAGCCCGTTCGGATTGGTCAGGTCTTTGCGGATACGCCCGACGTAGACTTCATCGGTGTCGTGGCAGTTACACGGCATCGGATAGATCTTCTTCGAAAGGTCGTCCATCACGACGACGCCTTCCATCGAGGCGAAGAGTTCTTTCGCCTTTTCGACGGAGATCGGCTTTTCGGTTTCGACGAGGATGCTTTCGCTGTGGCAGTTCGAGACCGGAACGCGGACGGCGGTCGGGCAGACCATAATCGAGTCGTCGCCGAGCATTTTGCGCGTCTCATAGAGGAGCTTCAGCTCTTCGGACGTATAGCCGTCGTGCTTTTCGCTGCCGATCTGCGGGATGCAGTTGAATCCGATCGGATAGGGGAACGTTTCGTTCTTGTATTCTTTCCCGTCGAGGGCGGCGCGGGTTCCGTTGATCAGGTCGCGGGTACCGGCCAGACCGGCGCCGCTGGTCGCCTGATAGGTGCTGACCACCACGCGCTTGACCTTGCCGTAGTCGTGCAGAGGTTTCAGGGCGACGACCATCTGCGTGGTCGAGCAGTTGGGGCTCGAGACGACCCCCTGGTGTTTGCGGATCTCTTCGGCGTTCACTTCGGGAATGACGAGCGGGACTCTCGGGTCCATCCGCCAGTAGCCGCTTTCGTCGACGACCAGGCAGCCGCGTTCGACCGCCCAGGGGACGAAGTCGCGGGCGGTCTCGTCGGGAGTGCTTCCGATCACCAGCTGTACGCCTTCAAAAACTTCCGGCTTCAGCTCTTCGACGACGATCTTTTCGCCGTTGAAAAGGAGTTCTTTGCCGGCGCTGCGGGCGGACGCCACGAACTTCATCGTTTTGTAGGGGAATTTCCGTTCCTCCATCAGTCTGCGCATAATCGAACCAACGGCGCCGGTCGCGCCGACAACTGCTACGGAATCAAACACGGCTCACTCCTTAAATGGGCTTGTGCCGACCGTTCGACATGGCGGGGAACCGTCGGCGTCAGGTGAAATGGACTCTCTTTTACGGGGGGAAATTTCCCCAAAGATAAATCATATCTTAAATAGCTGGGTCAAAAAGGGGTAGCGGGCGCGAAAAACGCTCGGGAAGCGTTTCCGGCGGCGCCGAAGAGATCTTTTGAGCTTTCGTTTTAACGGCGAGGGCCGCCTCTTAGCGGTAGTCGAGTTCGTCGACGATCGGCAGGTCCGAGATCGAGTTGATCCCGAGGATTTTCAGGAGCCGGTCGGTCGTGCGGTAGACCGCCGGGGCGTCGGGGGTCTCGCCGGGGGTGATTTCGATCAGGTTTCGTTTCAGCAGAGCGTTTAAGATATTCCCCGCCTGCGAGCGGACCTGCGCGATTTCGGCGGCGGTGATCGGCTGGCGGTAGGCGATGAGCGCTAAAATGTCGATCTGGTTCTGCGTCAGTTTGGCGTCGCGCACTTTGCCGAAAAAGCGCTGACGGACCGAATCGTATTCGGGACGGAGTTCCAGAACCAATCCCTCCTCCTTTTCGACGACGCGGTAGGGGGCGGCGGTCTTTGTGTAGCGCGCGTTTAACTGCGCTACAGATTTGAGAATGTCGTCGCTGGTGACGTTCCGCATCAGGGACGCGGCTTTATCGATCGGAAGGGGTTTGTTTTCGCGGTTTCCGACGAAAAGCATCGCCTCCAGAATCGAGGTCGGATTGATACTGACCTCGTCTCCTTCGGGGGGTTCGTTCGGTTCGGGGACCGCCTCGCTGCCGTACTGCTGACCGAGCGCGAAAAGGGAATCGGCGTCGTTTTGGCGGATCAGGTTGTCGAGGTCTTCCCGCGTCTCTTCGTCGACCTCTTTCTGAACGAACTCGTCGAACGAAAGAGACTCCTCTTCCGTCTCGTCGGAATCGTCAGCGTCGGCGGGCGGCTCGGCCGTTTCGCCGTCGGCGGACTCGGGGGGCGTTTCCCCTTCGGGAGCGTCGAAAAAGGAGAGGAACGAACGGCTTGGTTTTTCGGTCCGGTCTTCGATCGGGTCGCGTGCCGGCGGGAGCGCGTTCCCTTCGGCGGGGGCGGATTCCCCTTCACGGGGGGGGAAGAAGATTGTCCTGCCCGAAAACTGCGCGTCCTGTTCCCGCGAAAGGGGGATCGTCTCGTTGTCCCGATCGGTTCGGAGTTCGTCGTCGTTCATAAGCCCCCCATTTCGGTTTTATTTACTCAGCGTCAGAACGGCGGGAACCGTTGTGATTTTGAGCGCGGGGATCGTCGCAAGCCCGGAGGCGTCGGCGTTGACCGTGCCGTTTGCCCCGGCGAAAGACCATTTGACTTCCTCGCCCGGAGCGACGCGGAATTTCTGAAGGCGGCGAACCGAGACGTCGGCGGTCGCCTCGGCCGGCGGAGTGAAGATCGCCGAGCCGAGCTCTTCGGCGTCGGTCAGGCGGAGGGCGATTTCGAACTTTTCGGGCGCATCGTCATAGACCGTCCAGCGGAAATAGGCGTTGACCTGACCCGGATCCGGTGCGTTTTCGCGGTCGGGCCAGGGGAGGGGCGAGTCCGAGTCGGCGCCGGTAAAGACGGGGTACGCCTCGTTTTTGCGGATCGAGGTCCAGTCGATTGTGTCGATCAGGTCGTTCACCTTATTGATTTCGACATGGCTGTTGGCATGCCCGAAGTTTCCCCAGTAGCCGATGATCGCGTATTTCCTGGCCGCCATCCCCTGATAGAGGAGTTCATGGCCGGTCGACCACTGGTCGTTCTGAGCCGAGTAGTCGATGCAGATCGGCGGGTCGGGAATCGTGACGCCTTCGGGGAGTTCGAACGGCGGGAGGCCGATTCGATTCGCCGCGTGGAGTACGCCGGCCGGCACGTTTGCCTTGATCGCGGCGAAGATATCGCCGTGACGCAGACCGAACCCGAGCGTACCGCTCCCCCCCATCGAGTTGCCGCAGAGGTAGATCCGGTTGGTGTCGATTTCGTAGTTGGCCAGCGTCCAGGCGATGGTATCGAGAATACGCTTTTCGACCGGCTGAGGCTCGAAACCGGCGTTCCGCTTGTTCGCCGGGTCGTCGGCGGGGGCCAGCGGGTTTACACCTCCCCACCACCAGTCGTCGTCTTTGTGGGCGAGACAGTCGAGATGGAGGGAGTAGAAGTTTTCGGGCATGTGGTAGACGTCGCAGCCGTCCGGCTTAAACGCCGAGAAGAGCGACTCGTCGATTCCGCCTCCCGCCGAATGGAACATCACGCAGAGCGGATGGGGGCCGAAGCCTTCGGTCGGGTGATAGAGGGCGAAAGTATCTTCGCGCGGACTGGCGTACCCCCAGGCAGGGTCGGAAGGAGCGGTAAACGTTTCGAGGAGATGCCCGTGAGCAATTTCCGCGGAAACGCGCGTCGGCGTGATGGCGTTTGCCGCGGAAACTGTCACGAAACAGATGAGAAGTGCAAAAACGGGGAGAAACTTTTTCATGACGTGCGCCTTTCAATGCTGCCGCGCCGTGCGCGGAGCGCGGCGCTTAATCAGAATCCCCAGAATCCTCCCCCGCCGCCCTGCTGCGGGCGGCGACCGAATCCGAACGGACCTCCCTGGAACGGGTCGTCGTTGGACTGTTTGTTTTTACTTGAATAACGGTTGGCGGACCATTCCGCTTTCGGGTCGGAAACGATGGCTTGTTTTGAGTCTTGGAGCGGGGTCTTGTCGTCGAGGGCGACCGATTCCCCTTTCTCCTGGAGTCCTGCCAGTTCGTCGGAGGTCGGCCGGTCGATGACGAAACCGGTGTTCATTCCGCGCTGGGTCATGGTGTTGTTCCGGGCGTTGCAGCTGTATTTATCGGCCCCGCCGTGGTCAACCAGGAAACTGAAGTTTCCGCCGCAGTCATACGCGGTATGGTAGGTGATCCGAGGATTGGCATACCCCTGGTTCATCTGATTATACCCGCCGCGGTATTCGTCGTCACCCCGGTAGTCCAAAAGAAAACCGAGACTTCCTTCGGCACCGCACCCTTCGACCAGGCCGCCGTTGGCGGAGTAGATGTCGTTTCCGGCGTAATCGACCAGGAATCCGGCGGCCATATCCCACGCCATACCGATCCCCATGATCGTGCCGTTGTACGAGTCGTCTCCGGCGTCATCGAAGAGGTAGCCGAGCGCGTAGTGGCATCCGAACCCGTTGCTGAAGCGCTGATGTCTCGCTTCACTCCGCGGCCCACCCTTGTACGCCTTGAGCGTGGCGCCGATTCGGGTATCGTTTCCGCTGAAATCGCGGGCGAAACCGAGCCCCATCCAGTAGCCGCCGCCGTGGGCGAAGTAGTCGTATTCGTAGGTGTCGTCACCGTCCCCTTCCAGGAAGGCGCCGATCCCGCCGCAGGCGACCCCGCGGATCCCCGTGCCGATCCCCTGCGCCCAGCCATCGTAGCCGGGATATTCCGGTTCGGGATACGAGTCAAGGTAGTAGCCGCCGCAGTAGTAGTGGTCGTTCCCCTCGAGATCGGCGAACGCGCCGAACCCGCGCGGCCCTCCGACGCCCTGCGCCATAAGCGCGGCGTGGTAGTCGTCGTTCCCCTGACGGTCGATAAAGAGACCCAACCCGCAGACCGCGGTCGACTGAACCCGTTTGAACCCGAGGTAGTTGTCGTTTCCGGCGTTATCGATCAGGATACCGACCCCGCCGATCGTGCTCCCCTGGGAGATGTCGCGGGCGTTGTAAGAGGTGTCGCCGCTGTCGTTATACAGGAGGGAGACCCCCATAATGGCGCCCCCCTGGATTCCGGGGCGGGTACCGATGTAGGTGTCGTTCCCTTCGCCCAGGTCGAGGAGAACCAGAATCGGCCGACCCGGATTGCAGACCCCTTCGCGATAGGTGTCGCCGCCGCCCAGATCAATGACGCAGACGGCGTTTTCGAGATCTTTCGAGTCGAGTTCCCACGTGTTATCTTCCGTCCCGCCGATGAAGACGTCGCCGGACGAGGTCGGGATTCGACCGACCGTTTTCCCTTCGATCGTCACCTGTTCGAGCATCGATGTGTCGATTTTCGCCAGCGCGTCGAGCATATGGCGGTCGGTCAGCGGCAAGAGCGTTTCGCCGGCGTCGAACAGCGCGTTGTAATCCATTTTATCCATGACGTCGATCAGGTATTGCGCGCGGCGAACCGAAGGGACGGTGTGCCCGACGCGCGTCTGCGCCGAGAAGATCGTGAACGACTCTTTGGCCACCGTACGGACCTCTTCGGGAGTGAGAGGTTCCATGGCGCGGGCGTAGGCTTTCGCCGCCCGGTCGAGCGTCACCTTGAGGAAGAGGAGCGCGTCGTCGCCGGTGACGACGTTCGGAACGCGGATTTCTTCGGTCGACGGGACGATATCGAGCTTGGCGCGGGCTTGGCGAACCCCTTTGACGAGCGGCCGGGACGATTTCGACGAGAGGTTCGCGTAAAGTTCGCGCGAGAAGACTTCGACGTAGAAGGCCGACGAGACCGGATTGCGGTAGAGCTGGTCATACCAGCGGAGTCGGCAGCGGTTGTTCAGTTCCAGACCGGTATAGAATTTATTCGTTTTCGCCAGAATCGACGCGGCGTATTTCTGCCACCGTTCGTAGATTGAGTTGACCCGGCGGGTGTTGATTCCTCCGACCACGTCGTCGTACATCTCTTTGAGCGCTTCCTGAGCGTTCGGAAATCCGGGATTGATCACGTCGTCGTCGACCTCTTCATCGTTCTGCCCGTCGGGGGAGATGATCGTCTCTTCCATGACGGGAGGGGTCGTTTCTTCTTCGACGCTCTCGCCCGGAGTGACCGTTTCGGTACTGACATCGCCGGGTTCGACCTGCATGACCTTGGCGCCGGCCGCCTCGGGATTCTCGGTCGAATAGGTTTCGGTCTCTTCGGCCTGTTTGGTCGATTCGTCGACGACGTTGGGAAGCGGTTCCTGCGCGACCGGTTCTTCGGCGGGCGCTTCGGCGGGAGCTTCGGCGGGTGCTTCAGCGGCGGTTTCGGCGGGCGCTTCGGCGGCGGTTTCGGCCGACTCGGACATGTCTAACGCGAAATCTTCATTCGGGGCTTCGGCGGCGGTTTCATCGGCACGGACGGATGTGAGGCCGAAAAAGCGCATGAACTCGGTCTGCGTGAGCGTCAGACCCGTAAGAACTAAACCGATAATTCCGATGCCAACGAGTGTTAACCGTCCCCTTTTGCGGATTTTTACGTTCATATCAACCGTTTTCTAAATGGATGGAGGCCAGCGTGCTCTCCCCGGCCGGCGGTTGACGCCAACCGCTCTCCGCTGCCGAAAATCGAGACAATACGCTTTATCTTAAATCGGCAGTCCGAAACTTTCCCCCCAACTATTTCAAACCAAAGGTTAAAAACAGATCTCCCCTCAGGGCGTGTCGAAATGAGTATACCGGACTGATAAATTCGGTATATTGAACCTCCTGTACCGAATCTTTCGGAACGGTCAATTAGTCGGGCGCGCGGCGCCGTTTCTCGGGTTCGATTCGCGCCGATTCCGCCGGTCGCGCGGCATTACCGGGAATGCTTCGGGCGGAACGGGTGTTTCAGGGCGGCGAGCATCACTTCCTGGCGGTTAAAGGTGAGCTGGCGCACCTTGACCTGATTGAACCCCCACGAGCGGACCCGATCGATGAACTCGGGGATATTCTTTGCCAGTTCGGTCTGGAAGAGTTTCAGGGTGAAGAGGAGTCCGCGGATTTCGAGGTCGGGCGCCGAGGTCAGTTCCTCGAAGACGTCGAGGGTGTAGTTCGGCGCGACGTTCATATCGCCGATCAGCCAGCGCGTTTTGCGGAACAGCTTTCGTTTCAGCTGTCCGATCTTCCCGCGCAGATGGGTGAAATCGGGGTTTTTCAGGACGACCGGAGCCATTTCGGCGGGATCGACGCCGAGGACTTCCGCCCCGCGCGCCAGAAGGGCCTGACTCCCCCCGCCGGGGGAAGCGCCGATATCGGCGCAGCGCGAGCCGCGCCCGATCGGAAAGGCGGACCAACGGAGACCTTCCTCGAATTTCATCCACGCCCGGCTCGTCCCGTCGGTCGGGATCACCAGGGGGACATAGCCGCCGGCGAACCGCCCGTGGTAGCCGGCGGCCGGATGAATCCCGACGTGCCATTCGGTCGGCGAGACCGCCGCGCAATCGAGACAGAGTTCCCCCTCGCGCGGCGGGAGAAACGGAAATGGCGCGGGGATGTGTTCGGGGAGAAATTCGCTCAGGCGCGCGGCCTGCGCGGCGGTTTCGGCGGTCGGGGCGGGGTCGGAAGGAATCCAGAAGTGAACCCGGCTCGGCGCGGGGAACGTTTCGGCAAACGGGAGGAACTTTTCGGGAAAATCCCCCTTCATGAACTCGGCGAAACGTTGCGGCATGTCGTCGGGCGCCGGGGCGGAGATCTTTCCGAGCGAAAGGGAGACCGACGAGGGGAAGATCAGCTTTCCCGCGCGGTCGAAGAGCGATTCGGCGCTCTTGCCCGACGCGCCGCCGGGGAGCTTATAGGTCAGAAACGACGGGCGGGAGTAGGAGAAGCGCGTTTCGGGGAACCGGAGCGCCATCTCGTCTTTCAGCAGGGGGGTACTCTCCCGCTTACAGGTCAGAAAAATGAAGTTCGCATCGCCGCTTGTCATCGATTTCCCCTTCGTTTGCCGTCGAAAAACGCGGTTTGCCCGACCGCGTCTCTTTCTAAATTTTACATTGATATTATAATGGGTCTAGGAGTCTGTGGTCACGTAAACAGGCCGGAGGGGGCTTTCCCCCTCTTTTCATTATCCAGCTAGAACGAAAGTACGGTCAGGTATGGAAAATAACACGGTCAAAGTCGGGTTGGTCGGGTTCGGAACGATCGGCGGCGGGGTCGCCGACATCCTTCTCAACAAAAAAGAGGAGATTCGCCGCAAGACGGGCAAGGCGATTGAACTGGTCAAAATCTGCGATAAGGACACCGCCTCGGACCGCGGGGTTCAGATCCCCGACGGGATTCTGACCGACGACCTTTCGGAGATCATCAATTCGCCGCTCGACATTGTGATCGAACTGATCGGCGGGCTGGAACCGGCGCGGACGTTCGTTCTCAATTTCCTGAAAGCGGGGAAAGACGTCGTGACGGCGAACAAGGCGCTGGTCGCCAACCACGGGCCGGAACTCTTCGACGAGGCGCGCCGACTCGGCCGGACGATCGCGTTCGAGGCGTCGGTCTGCGGCGGGATTCCGATCCTTTCGTCGATCGCCTCGTCGCTCCAGGCGAACACGATCAAGTCGATCGACGCGATCTGCAACGGCACGAGCAACTTTATCCTTTCTCAGATGGAAGGGAAGGGCGCAGATTACGACGGCGCGGTGAAAGAGGCGCAGCGGCTCGGCTATGCCGAGGCGAACCCCTCGATGGACGTCGACGGGACCGACGCGGTTCAGAAGCTGACGATCATGGCGCAGCTGGCGTTTGGCGTCAAAACCGATTGGAAATCGATCCCGCGCACCGGGATCGACATCGTCAAATCACTTGATATACGGTTCGCCCGGAAACTGGGGAAACGGATCCGCCTCCTGGCGACCGCCAAACGTGTTTCGGGGGGCGTCGAGCTGAAGGTCTCGCCGACCCTTGTTCCCGAGACTTCCCCCCTGGCGAAAGTCTGCGACGCGTTTAACGCGGTTCAGATCATCGGCGATTTTGTCGGGCCGGTCTTCTATCAGGGGCTTGGCGCCGGCCGGAAGCCGACCGCCTCGGCGGTCTGTTCCGACGTGATCGACACCGCGCTCGGCCGGACGCGGATCACGTTCGACGCGCTGAACCTCTGGGGCCCCGGGCGCGAGAGCGTTCCGGCGGTCGATCCGAACCAGACGAGCGAGACGGCGTATCTGCGTCTCAAGGTCGAAGATCATCCCGGTGTTCTGGCCAAGACGACGGGGATCCTCGGTCAGCACGGCGTTTCGATTTCGTCCCTTCTTCAGGAGGCCGATGACGATTCGTCGGGCGCGAATCTGATTATCCTGACCCACGAAGCGCCGTCGGGGTCGTTGGCCGCCGCCATTGAAGAGATCAACAGCTCGTCGTTCGTCCTCGAAAAGACGGTAAAGATGAGCGTTCGTGACTAATCATTGAATCGGAGCGATACACCATGAAACGTTCAGTTCGGGAAACGGCATTTTGTATAGCGGTTCTTGCTGCGCTTCTCTTTGCGGCCGAGACCCTCTATGCGGGGCGCACGGGGAGGCCGCGGTCCGCGGCCGACGAGTCGGCTCCGGCCGCCGAAGAGGCGGCGCCGGAGGCGGAAAACAGTTCGAACGCCGACAAAACCGAATCGCCGGAATCCGCCGAATCGGCGAAGGCGGAAACGCCCGCCGAGTCAAACGAGGGCGAGCCGCAGGCCGATGCCGACGGGGGGGACCGCCCCCGCCGCGGCGGCCCGCACGGGCGGGACGGCCGACGGATGGAACGCGAGCCGATCGTTCCGATCGACCAGGCGATTGAGGCGGCGGGGAAATCCGACCCGATCTCCCTGAATCAGCCCGAGTTCATCACCGAAGACCAGGTTCAGCTTCGTGGAATCTACTACAAGGGCGACGCCGACGAGCAGACGACGCCGGTGATCCTTCTCCACGGAAAAGACGGGAAAAAAGAAGACTGGCAGAATCTCGCCAAGACGCTCGCCGAGCGGGGCGTGGCGGTTCTTGTTCCCGACCTGCGCGGCTACGGCGAAAGTACCGCCGCGTATGTCGAGGACTACTCGTTCGGCGGCAATCCGCCGATGATCCGTCCGAACCACTACCGCGCTTCCGACTTCGGTTCTTCGGACTGGGACGCGATGCGTTACGACGACGGGCATTTCTGGATCCGTTTTCTGGTCTATCTTCACAATCAGAAGTTGATCAATATCCGCAAACTGGTCCTGGTGGGGAACGGTTACGGCGCGGTCGTCGCCGCCTCGTGGCTGATGGAAGACTGGAAAGCTTCGTCGTCGAAGAAGGGGCAGTTCGCCCGCGGGCTTTTACTGATTTCGCCCGAGGCGGATCCCGTTTTTGAAAAACTCGGTTCCGGGAAAACGAAGGCGGGGAAGATCGCGTATAAAATCTACGTCGGTACTCTGCTCGAAGAGCGTATGAACGCCGCCGAGTCGATCGGTCTTCAGCTGGCGAAGGAGAAAGAATCGACTCCCGAAGAAGAGCGGAAAGTCCCGATCGAAAAGTGTCAGACCGAACGGCAGGGGATGGCGCTTCTGAAAGCTTCGTCGTTCAATATGCCCGAACAGATCTTTCAGTTTATCACCGAAGAGTCTCAATCCGAGACGACGCCGACGAAATGGCAGGCGATTAAAAATTTTGAGTGATTCGCCAGCGGGCGAGTCCCAGGACTGTATAACTTAGAAGGGAATGCTTTAAGATGTCCGAAGAGGGTAAATGCGGCGGGTCCGCCGGCTGCGGTTCCGGCGAATGCGGCGGAAATTGCGAGTCGTGTAAGAGCAACAACGTCAAACAGCGGATCGAAGAGTCGATGAGCCGGATCAAACGGAAGATCGTCGTTCTTTCCGGAAAAGGCGGAGTCGGCAAGAGTACTGTTTCGGTCAATCTGGCGTTCGCCCTGGCGGCGACCGGCGCCAAGGTTGGTCTGATGGACGTCGATATTCACGGCCCGAGCGCGCCGAAGATGCTCAATCTCGACGGGATGACCCTTTCGAGCGACGGAGAGAAGATCATTCCGGTCGAAGTCGGTTCGCTGAAAGTCGTATCGCTGGCGTTTCTCCTTCAGAATCCGGACGACGCGATCATCTGGCGCGGCCCGGTCAAACTGGGCGTGATTCGGCAGTTCCTTTCCGACGTCGCCTGGGGTGACCTCGACTATCTGGTGATTGACACGCCTCCGGGGACGGGGGACGAGCCTCTGACCATCTGCCAGATGGTTCGCGACGCCGGGGCGGTGATCGTGACCACCCCTCAGGAGATCTCCGCCGCCGACGTGCGCAAGTCGATCAGCTTCTGCAGACAGCTCGAACTGAACATTCTGGGGATCGTCGAAAATATGAGCGGGTTCGTCTGCCCCCACTGCGGCGAAGTGACCGAAATTTTCGCCGGCGGCGCGGGAGAGAAACTTGCCAAGCAGTACAGCATTCCCCTTTTGGGAAGAATCCCGATCGACCCGGCGGTGAGCGCCGGGGGCGACGCGGGGAATCCGTTCGCCCGGATCAATTCCGAGACCCCGGCGGCGAAATCGTTCGCCGGAATCGTCAGGGCGATCGGCTGAAAAGCGCTTCGTCCGGCCTTCATCCTGCAAAAACGGCTGTTTCCCCCATTCGGCGGGAAACAGCCGTTTTTGTCTGTCGGGGCGGTGTCCGAACAAAGCCGCGCCGTTACGCGCGGGCGACTTCGTAGGGGGGAAGGGTGTAGGTTCCCTCGCCGGTATCGCACCCGAAAAAGAAGAGCCGCGTGACCACGGACTCGTCGGTAAGGTTGTATAACTTCCTGATGGACTTGCGGTATTCCGCGAGTTGATGGTCGTATCCCGCGCGTCTGACGTAGTCGTCGGGATCGGCGCCGGGAAGATGGACTTCGGTGTCGGTTTTATAGTCGATGATATCGGCGGCGGTGACCTTTTCCCCGTCGGAGAGGAGAACCAGCCGGTCGATGATCCCCTTCTTCCGGCCCGGTCCCCGGAGCGCCTCCAGGTAGGGGCGTTCGCGAAAGACGATCGGCGTCAGTCCCGGATAGCGCGCGGCGTAATCGGCGCGGGAGAGGGACTTTCGGACCGTCGGCTCACCGCAAAGGCGGCGGAACCCTTCCAGGTAGGCGTCGAAATTTTTCGGGACCGGCTTTCCCGCGAAGAGTTCGGCGCGAACCGCGCGTTTGATCCGATCGAATTCCCCGTCGGTCAGTGGGGCGTCGAGCCACTCGATCTGTTCGAAACAGGCGTGGATGACCAGGCCTCGTTCCTTGTTCGCCGCGGGGGACCAGGTGCGGCGGAAAGACTTGTGCGACGGCGCCAGGGAGCGGGTGATTGCCGCCTCGCGCCGAACGCACGGCGCGGCGGTCGGCGCGGCGGCACGCGGCGGAGCCGCCGCCGGTTCCGTGCCGAATTCGGGATCGCGGGCGTACCAGTCGGGATCGCCGGTCTGGAAAAAGATGTTCTCGCCGAACCCGGGCGTCATGAGGGGGTCGGCGCTCCCCTTCGACTCGAGCTGGACGCGGAGGATGTCCTGGAACGTCTGATCGGAATACGGCAGTGTGTTCCCTTTTTTGTCGGTTTTCTGGGGGTCCGTGATCATCACCAGTTCGCGTCTGGCGCGGGTCATCGCCACGTAGAGGATGTTGAGCGACTCGTTCGTTTCGGCCCGCCATTTGTTGAAATACGTTTCGGCCGCCACCGGAAATTCCCGTATCAGGAGGGGAAAGAATTCTTTGCCGCGATAGCGGAAGATCGCGTCGGGCGCCGCGGTCGGCTCGGGGCGATGTTCGATCACCTTCGAGGACGAGGAGCCTTTGATCACGTTCGGGTCGAGTTCGGGAAGAACGACCACGTCGTATTCAAGTCCCTTGGATCCGTGGATCGTTATGAGGTGAACATTCGAATCGCCGGGGAGCGAAACCCTTTTATTTTCGGTGAGGGAGATAAACCGGTCGAGCCGCGTTTCGGTCCCCTGTTCCGCCTCGAACCGGAACGCCGACGTGATCAGCGCGCGCAGTTTTTCCGATTCGCGCGTATTGCAAATCGGGAGAAGCCGGTTGGCCAGATCGTGCAGAAAGGCGCCCAGCCCGAAGGTCAGGATTTGGGCGCGAACCCAGCGCGAAAGAGCCCCGCCCGCTTCGGCGGCGTATTCGCGGTCTGTCGCGAACCTTTCGAAACACGGCCGGAGGTCGGGGGGAATCGCGCCGAGGAGCGTCGGAACGGTCGCCGCGCGCGCCAGGGCGGCGGTATCGCCGGGATGGTCGGCGACGCGCAGCAGGGCGAGAATCGCCCGAACGCTCGCGGCGGTCGCCAGGGGGCTTCCCCCTTCCTGACTGATTTCGACCCCGAGAAGTTTCAGCCGGGCGGCGAGAGCTTCAAGTTTTTCGCCGCTGCGGAAGAGAACGCCGACCGAGGCCTTCGGTTTCGCCGTGTGAATATCTTTGATCCGCCGCGCGGCGTAGGCGAGTTTCAGCGTCTTTGCGTCGACCGGCACGCCGAAAACCGACTGCCACTCTTCGGACGAACGCGAGTCGAATTTCGGAATCTCTTCGAGCGAGACGAAGCCCGGCCGGTCTTGATTCCTGACGGCGAACTTGTGTTTAAAGAATGCGCCGTTCCATTTTTCCGCGGCTTTTCGGACCGCGTCTGTTTTGAACCGATCGTAATCCGTTTTCGTGTTGACGCCGGCCAGCGGCCCGCAGGCGCCGATCGTGCCGAACACGTCGTTGACCGTTTCGATGATCGTCGGCGAGCTTCGATAGTTCGTATCGAGCGGCTTTTCGGAAGCGCGCCTTCTCTGATCGCAGTATTCCCGTTTGACGTGGTCGAAGATTTCGGGCATCCCGCCGCGCCACTGATAGATCGACTGTTTGGTATCGCCGACGCAGAAGAAGGAGTTTTCGGCCGCGTCCCCGCCGACGACGGCGTCGGCCAGCGGCCGGAGAACCTTCCACTGAAAGAACGACGTGTCCTGAAATTCGTCGAGCAAAAGGTGTTTCGTGCGGTTATCGAGCCGGTAGTCGACGAGTCTTTCCCGCTTGATGTCGTTTAGCTTCGACAGGCGCACGGTGATATCGTCGAACCCGTATTCGCCCGTTTCGGCTTTGATCGTCTCGAGGTTGGCGTCGATTCCGGCGGTCAGATGATACGTTGCCTCGGTCTCTTTTTTCAGGAGCCTGAAGAAAGCGATCATGACGTCGTCGTACATTCGCCTGATGGCGTCGATCAGGCCGGGGGAAAAGGGAATATTGTAGTACGAACAGACTCCGGTAAACACGGTATTTACGAAAATCGTCTCGCCGCAGACCAACTCGGGCTGAGCGCCGGTATAGAGGGAGATCATCTTTTCGGCGGCGGCGGCGAGATCGCCTTTCCGCTTTCCCGCCGCGGCGTCGCACGTCTGTCTGACTCCCTCGCGGATTTCGGCGGCGAGCGCGTCTTTTTCTTTCGGCGAACGTTCTTTCAGGTTCGGCGCGGGAACGGAGAACCAGGCGTCCTTTTCGGACTCGTGCAAAAGACCGGCGTAATCTTTCAGAATGCCGTCGAGTTCCCGGGTCAGGGTGCGCGTCGTCCCCCCCTTATAAAAATCGTAGACCAGCTTTCTGGCGTCGGTCCGGTTGTCGTCGTCGAACGACCGGCGTATGGCGATCTGCCGATTCCGGATATTGACGGTTTCGTCGGCGATCCTCCAATCGAACGGAAAACCGAGTTCGGGCGCGAAACTCCCCGCCATCTGACCGAAGAACGAGTCGATGGTCGAAATGCGCGCGCGGTGCATATTCCGAACGAAGTTCACGAGCGTCTCGCGCGCCTTCTGGCGCGTCAGCACGGTTTCATCTTCGTAAACTGCCATCGAGAGTTCGCGGCATCCTTCGGAAGTGCTTGCCGCCTCGCCCAGACGTTTCATCACGCGGTCAAAGATTTCACCGGCGGCCTTGCGGGTGAAGGTGACGGCCAGGATATCCTGAGGCGGAACGCCGTCGAGGAGAAGTCTGATATACCGGCTTGTCAGCTGGTACGTCTTGCCGGTACCGGCCGCGGCGCGGATGATCAGATTCCCGATTGCGTCGTTGGAACCCATCGGAGAACCTCCGTATTACTGAAGTGAAACGGTCAGAAGAAAATATCTGAGAAAATCCCCCCGGAAAGAGCGGGGGTCATTCGGCGGCGACCGGTTCGGAGTCGATATTCGCGAAAGGGTCGGACGAAAGATCGCTGAACGTGCCGTCGGCGTTTTTCATCTGATAGAGCGCGGGGATCTCCAGGCGGTTCATCAGCGCGATCCCTTTTTCCGGACCGAGAACGCAGAGCGCGGTGGCATAGGCGTCGGCACGGGCGCAGGTCGGCAGGAAGACCGAGACCGAGCCGACCCGAGGGGCGCCGTCGGCCAGTTCCGACGGCTTTCCGGTCGCCGGATCGATGATGTGCGAGAAGCGCTTCCCGCCGATCTCAAAGGCGTTGCGTGCGCCGCCGCTGGTGGCGATCGCGCCGGACTGAACGCGCACCACCCGCGCCAGACGCGGGGGAGCGCCCGCCTGCGCGTCGCTCGGAGCGGCGTCGATCGGCAGTTCGATCCCCATGAGCCAGGGCTGAACCCTCTGTTCGGGACTTGCCGGGTCGGCGAGCCCTTTGACGCCGCCGCAGCGGACCTCGCCGCCGACGTCGACCATAAAGCCGGAAAGAGCGCCCTTATTAAGTTCTTCGGCGAGCCGGTCGGCGGCGGCGTCGACGGCGTAGCCTTTGGCGACCGCCGAAAGGTCGATTGACAGTTCGGGAATCGACTTTTTCAGCGCGGGCGGGTCGAGGCGGACTTCCAGTTTTGTGTATCCGACTTTGGCGCGGACGGCGTCGATTTCCCCGTCGGAGGGGAACGCCGCGAGCGGCTCTTTCTCGGGCCCGAACCGCCAGAAGTTGACCAGCGGCGCGACGGTCACGTCGAACGCGCCGCCGGTTTCGGCGGCGACGCGCTGCGCCAGGTCGACCACGCCTGCGGTTTCGGCCGAGACGGGGAGCCAGTCGAGCGAATCGCTCCGGTTAAAGAGCGAAATCTCGGAATCGGCGCGGTAGGTCGACATCAGCGCGTCGACGCGGTCGAAGATTTCCCGCGCGGTTTCGGCGAGTTTCGATTCGTTCCATTTGCGGGAAGGGTTCGAGACTTTGACATTCCAGTAGGTTCCCATCGTCTCGCCGCCGACCGAGAGAACCCCGCCGACCGCGCCGGTCTGCGCGTCGGACCACTTCTGGAGCATCGCGCGGAACTGCGGGTTCGTTTTCAGGAACGTGAAGCCCAGGTAGCCGACGAGCGCGACGATCAGGATCGTTCGGCACAGGGCGAAGACCGACGAGGCGGGCGCGGCCGGTTCGGCGTTTTCTTTGCTTGGATTCTCTTGGGACATATCGGTTCCTTTGGCTGTCAGAGGATGAGCATGGCGTCGCCGTAGCTGTAAAAACGGTAATCTTTCAGAATTGCCTGTCTGTACGCCTCCATGATAAGCTCATCCCCGCCGAACGTGCGGACGAGAATGATGAGCGTCGATTTCGGAAGATGGAAGTTGGTCAGCATACCGTCGACCGCCTTGAACTTGTACGGCGGACGGATGAACAGGTCGGTATATCCGCAGAACGCGTGCAGCCTGATATCGTTCTTTCCCGTCGAGTCGATATGCCCCTCGGCGTCGGCGTTGGCGGCCGACTCGAGGGTGCGGACGCTGGTCGTGCCGACGGCGATCGTTCGGCCTCCGGCGGCGCGGCGCTCGTTGATCATTTTCACGGTCGACTCGGAGATGCTCGCGTACTCGGAATGCATTTTATGCTCGTCGAGCCGGTCGGCGGTGATCGGCTTGAACGTGCCCGCCCCCACGTGGAGCGTGACGGGGCAGACGGCGACTCCCTGCTTCTGCAGTTTCACGAGGAGCTCTTTGGTGAAATGGAGTCCGGCGGTCGGCGCGGCGACCGCACCCGGCTGCGTGGCGTAGACCGTCTGGTAGTTCTGGCGGTCTTCGGGCATCATCCGGCCCGCGCGGATATACGGCGGGATCGGAACCCAGCCGACCCGGTCGAGGAAGGTGAACGCGTCGTCTTCGGTGAGCGGTTTGACGATGAGGGTTTTGTCTTCGGTCCGCGCGATGACCTCGAGCTGGCCGGCCTGGCCGCCGTCGGAAGACTCGAGATTGATCAGTTCGCCCGGCCGGAGTTTTCCGCGCGTCTTCGACATGATCTCCCAGACCCCGCGCAGGCCGAACCGGAGAAAAAGCCCTTCCCACCGGCCGCCCGTTTCGGCGCGCAGGCCGACCAGGCGGGCGGGAACGACTTTGGTGTTGTTCAGCACGAGGGTGTCCCCCGCGCGGAGGTACTCGGGAATATCGCGGATATACTTATGTTCGATCGTGCCGGCGGCGCGGTCGACGACCATCATCCGGGCGTCGGTGCGGTTGCGCATCGGCATTTGGGCGATCCGGTCGTGCGGCAGATGATAATCGTACTGGTCGAGTTCCGACGGGGAAAGTTCCGCGCTTTTGGGCTCCGAATCCTGAAGCTTTCGGTTATCTTCCATTATAAACCTTCCAATCGTGTTGCGTCGGGGCGGCGTTACTTCCCGGCGGCCGGCTGCGGCGTGTACCAGAATGATTTCCAGTAGGCCCTGTCCGTTTCGTACGGGTCGATCGGCGTGTTCGGATCGTGATCCGGCGGCAGAATGCCGTAGCGCTTCATTTCGCGCACATAACTCGGTGCGGGCACGAACCGGCTCATGCAGAACCGGTTGCTCTCTTGCAGGATATACTTCCGGCCCCGTTCGATTCCGGCGAGAATCGTCTGATAGTCGGCATCGCCGGTGTCCGCAAAGAGTTTCGCCTCGGCGCCGACCGTGCTGCCGTCCTTCGCCTGATACGGTTTGCAGATTCCCAGACCGCCCGCTTCTTTCGCCAGGGGCGCCAGGAGAACCTGCGAATCCGCCGGAACGGTCAGGTTGAAAACAAGGTTCCGCTTGACATAGCCGTCGAGCAGATGCAGGCCCGGTTCGTCTTCGGACATTGTATGCGGAATGAAA
>JAGCAH010000088.1 GCA_017652805.1 Thermoguttaceae bacterium
GCGAAACCACCCTTCTTCACGTTCGGTATCGTCGCTGTTGAGACAGCGATTCTGCGAAATGAGAAGGTCATCGGGAGGAGAGGGTTCGCCTTCTTCTTCTTCGCTATCCTGTTCTTCCGAAAGATTGCCGGTGAGGGAAATTGAGTCTTCGGGATGAAGACGGATGGTATCCGCTTCAGCGGGGAAACGTCGGTCGGAAAAGGGACTCGAAGTTGTTGCCGTCGAAACGGAAACGGGCGTCTCGGTTGGGACGGCACACTTTTCCTCGGTGAAGAGATGACGGAGTCGTCGCGCAAACATCTCTCCGGAGCCGGGAACAAGACGGCATGACAGAACTTCGAGGAAGAGAAGAGTCAGTACCGCACTGATCGTGGACCCTGACAGGTTCCAGCCCAGGAGGAGAACCGCGGTTAGAACGTTCGGTATTGAAATGAGAAACGGCTTCTTTTGAATTGTCGCCTCGTCGAGCCAGTAGGGGAATGCGTTCCATTCGGCGTCAGCGGCGTGGAAGAAGTGGAGCGCGAACGACACGGCGGCGGCCAGCGCGACCAGGAGAAAAAGGGGAAGCGCGGGGAACGGAACTGTCTGAAAATGAGAGTGGCGAAGGAGAACCGCGATGAACGTCAGCCAGAGAAGACCGGCAAAGAGAAAGGCAAACCAGGTCAGGGAAAACCTGACCTGGTTTACCGGGGTTTCGCTCGCTGAGGTCGTTTGTGGCGTTTTCATTTGCAGGGGTTGACGACAGTTCAGAGATCTGCTTCACGCCGAAGCGTTTCGGCGAGATTGGTCTGTTCCCAGGTAAAGTCGGGGTCGTTTCGGCCGAAGTGACCCCCGCTGCTCGTTTTGACAAAGATCGGTCGACAGAGATCGAGCGTCTCGATGATTCCTTTCGGGGTCATATCGAAATGACGCATTGCCAATTCAATCAGTTTTTCCTCGTCAACTTTTGCCGTCCCGGATGTGTTGAGCATGACACTGACCGGACGGTCGACCCCGATCGCGTAGGCCAGCTGAACTTCACATTCATCGGCAAGACCGGCGGCAACGATGTTTTTGGCGATATAGCGCGCCATATACGCACCGCTGCGGTCAACTTTGGTGGCATCCTTTCCGGAAAACGCGCCGCCGCCGTGGTGGGCCCAGCCGCCGTATGTATCGACGATCACTTTGCGTCCTGTCAGACCGCAGTCGCCGTGAGGGCCTCCGATCACGAATTTGCCCGTCGGATTGATCCAGGTTTTATACTCGCCGCGTACAAGGTCGGCCGGTAAAAGAGGGCGAACGATCTTCTCGAGAACGGTTTGTTTGATTTCTTCCTGAGAGACGTCTTCGTTATGCTGAGTCGAGACGACAACCGTGTCGATCCGAACCGGTTTGCTTCCGTCGTATTCAATGGTTACCTGGCTTTTGCTGTCGGGACGAAGCCAGGGAATCTCGCCGGACAGACGCGCTTCGGTCAGCCGATTGGTGATTTTGTGAGCCAGTGAAATCGGCAGCGGCATTAGTTCGGGTGTCTGGGTGCAGGCGTAGCCGAACATCAGCCCCTGGTCGCCGGCGCCGATCGAAGAGGTGAGATTGACGCCCTGGGCGATATCGGCGCTTTGCTCGTGAAGTTTATTGCGAACTTCGCAGGTATCGGCGTTGATTCCCCACGATTCGTCA
>JAGCAH010000089.1 GCA_017652805.1 Thermoguttaceae bacterium
CATTTTCACGCATGAAGCCCCAGCCTGGATAGTCCTTCTTCGACGCCATCGAGTAGATGAGGTCGTCCCGTCCTTCCTGACGCAGATAGCGGAAGAGAATCGCTCCGCCGGTTATTCCGACGCCGATATGCCCGTTGTCGTCTTTTAAGATTTTCTCTTCGAGCCGCGCTTTGACGCGCGGAATCTCGTTTTTCGGAGGAATTTCGGCCAGAAGCGCCGCCGCCAGAATGGCGGGGCAGCCGCTTCCGTACGAGGCGTTTTTCGAATCGTAATATTTTTTGTGTACCGCCTGTTGCCCCTCATCGGCCTGACGTGCCCAGAGCTCTTCCTTTTCCGTCTCACCCAGAATGTGGGCGATCTTTGCGGCGGTGCGCAGATTGAATACCCGGTACATATTGTTCAGGGTGATTGCGTCTTCTTTTCCCGGTTCGAGACCGTCGGGAGCTCCCGGCCAGAGCCAGTCGCCCAGGAACATCCCGTCGTTGCCGTATGGGCGGAGAAGCCCGTCAGTGACGTAACTGTTCAGGAACGCGAGCCAGCGGGTGATCAGCTCGAAGTTATCGGACAGGATTGTCTTGTCGCCGTAGTAGTTGTAGTAGAACCAGGGGAGAGTGACAACGATCCCTCCCCAAGCCGGTCCGCCGGCGCCGAAATAAGTGGGGGCGGTGTTCGGCAGGACTCCGTGAAGCGCGTCTTCAACCTGACCGGGATTGATGTTTTCGATGTCGCTAAGCCAGTTCCGGGGGACGCCTTGTACATCCCGCCAGTCCTCCATCCATTTCTTATAGAACGCTTCAAGGCGGTAGTTGAGCATTCCGGTCTCGCACGTGGCGTGGGCGTCTCCGCCGTATCCCATTCGCTCACGCTGGGAACAGTCGACGATGTATCCACCCAGCGATAGATTTTCGTAGGTCCAAACGGCCGTGTTGTAGATCCAGTTCTGCAGATCGTCGGAGCATTGGAACGAGGAAGCCGATTTGAAATCGGTTCGAACCATCCAGCCGCGGAATTGGTCGCGCGCCGGTTCGTTTTTCAGACCGTGGACGGTGATCCAGCGGCCGGCACTGTAGTTGAATCGGTTCTTAAAGACGCTGTGTCCTGTGTGGCCGATTTTGATTCGGCTGAAAAGATTGAACGTCATTTCCATATCGGGATATTCTGAAAAACGGAACTCGACGACGTCCCCGGGGGTTCCCGACACGTCGATTTCCATCATCCCGGTAAAGATCTTTCCCATGTCGACGCGCCATGTGTCTTCGCCGACTTTGACGATCTCAACCGGCGAGAGGAGGGTTATCGGACGGTTCTTTTCGACCTGTTGGGCCGAGACGGTCAGGTTGGGATTGTAGGTGACGCTTTCGACCCAGCCGGAATCGTCAAACGAAATCTGCGCCCAGTCAGTGGTGCTGATGTCGCCGTCCTGATACTCGCCGCCGAATCGGGCGAATTTCCACTGTCCCAGGAGCTTATTGCCGCTCATGGCGCATTTCCAGGATTTGTCGGTGACGAGCCGTTCGGTTCCGTGACCGGTGACAATGTCGCATTGCGCTTTGAAGATCGGGGCGTTCGGACGCCCTTCGACCTGATAGTCCTCGAAAATACTCCATCCGGCACCGAGCCAGACGCCGATCACGTTCTTCCCGGGAATGAGATAGGACGCGATGTCGTATGTAATGTAACGCACCCGGTGACTGTAGTCGGTTGCGCAGGGGGAGAGAACCGCGTCGTCAACCTTGACCCCGTTGACATACAGCTCGTGATATCCGACCGATGCGAGATGAAGAAGCGCCTTGTCGGGACGTGACTCGAGTTCGATCGTTTTACGGAACCAGGGGTCGAACGGACGGGCCGAACCGTCTTCATCGGCAGCATATTCGAGTCCGGTTCCGATCCACTCGGCGGTCCATTCGGCTGGGTTGAGGAGAGCGGTCGTCCATTTGCCGATCATGCTCGGAGTCGATTCCCCCCCCTTGTTGTCCCGCACACGGACGTTCCAGTAGTAGACGCTGTTCGACTCGAGAGGTTTACCGCCGTACTTAATGTTGCGCGTTTGATCCGATTCGACCCAGCCGGAATCCCAGACGATCTCGGAGGCGACTTCGTCGATCAGGGCGGAATCCGAAGTGCTGACCAGAATCCGATAGGCGGTTTGGTTCCAGTTTTGAAGTTTTGCCCCATCGGTGGTGAATTTCCAGCTCAGAAAGGGAACCGCATCGTCGATCCCGACCGGGTCGGTAAGGCCTTCACACGTCAGGTCATTCGGACGCATCGGGGAAGGCTTTCGCTCTTGTCCGGCCGAAAAAAGACCGACCGAACAAAGAAGAACCACCAGGAGTGAAAACAGTAATTTCTTTTGCATTGTGCCCCCTTAAAGACGATGATCGGTGCCTGCGTTTTTTGTTTTTTCGGACTCATCCCTGCGAACGTATTGTAACAGATCCGCGTCCAAACCGCAAACGCGGATTACCGAGGGGTTTCGTTCCGCGCCCCTCTTTATCATTCATGCGAAACGGGGTAGACTTTTAGGAGAGGAGAGACGCAGTCCCCGTTTCAACCGGGAGAGTGCGGAGAGATTTCGGCGGCTCTTGATGCTGAACTGAAAAGAAAGATTTCGATGTCAAAGAAGAATTTATCGGTCAAACTCGGTCCACTGACCCTTCCGAACCCGATTCTGACCGCATCGGGAACCTTTGGGTACGCTAAAGAGATCGCGGGACTCTACGACCTTTCCCGCCTTGGCGGGATCATTCCCAAAACGATCACCCTCTCTCCCCGTTCAGGCAACCGGCCTCCCCGCACCGTCGAGGTGACTGCGGGACTTCTGAACGCTATCGGCCTTGACAACGACGGGGTCGATGAGTTCCTGGCAAAGAAACTTCCGTGGCTTCGGAGCGTCGGCGCGCCGATTATCGTCAGTTTCGCCGCCAAAAAAATCGAAGAGTGCGATATCTTTGCCGAAAAGTTCGCCGCGGCGGAGGGGATCGCGGCGCTCGAAATGAACGTCAGTTGCCCAAACGTTTCGGGCGGGGTCGATTTCGGAACGAATCCGGCTCTCTGCGAAAAGATCGTCGCGCGAATGAAGACCTGCTGTCCGATCCCCCTCTGCGTGAAACTCTCGCCGAACGTGACTTCGATTTCCGAGGTGGCCAAGTCGGCCGAAGCGGGTGGGGCCGATATGATCTCGGCGATCAATACGCTTTACGGTCTGGCGGTCGACTGGCGCCGCCGGATTCCGAGAATCGCCAACGGATACGCCGGGTTCAGCGGTCCGGCGGTCAAGCCGGTCGCTCTGCGTTGTGTCAGTCAGATTTTCCGCGCGGTCAAGATTCCCGTGATCGGGATCGGCGGGATTGAGTCGGCCGAGGATGTGATGGAATTCCTCGTCGCCGGCGCCTCGGCGGTCGAAGTCGGTACGGCGAATTTTTACAGGCCTGACGCTCCGATCCGGATTTTAGAAGCTCTTCCCCGTCTTCTCGATGAGGCGGGCGCTTCGTCTCCCGCCGAACTGGTCGGGACGCTGAATTTCTCCTGAGCCGGGAATCCGGTTCGCCGATAACCGCTGGTTTTGGCCGATGACGATGAAAATTCTTCCGACGAAAAAATATCATACGATTGTTCTGGGCAGCGGAG
>JAGCAH010000090.1 GCA_017652805.1 Thermoguttaceae bacterium
ACCGATTCGAGTTCCATCGCCAGGCGGCTCATCGCCTCGTCCATCAGGTCGATCGCCTTATCGGGAAGGAACCGGTCGGTGATATACCGATTCGAAAGCTCCGCCGCGGCGACCAGCGCCGAGTCGGTGATCTTAACCCCCTTGTGATGGCTTTCGTAACGGGGCTTCAGACCCCGCAGGATCGCCAGGGTATCTTCCACGCTCGGCTGACCGACATAAACCGGCTGAAACCGCCGTTCGAGCGCGGCGTCCTTTTCGATATACTTTCGGTACTCGTCGAGCGTGGTCGCACCGATACAGCGAAGGTCGCCCCGCGCCAGCGCCGGCTTTAAGAGGTTCGCCGCGTCAGCGCCCCCTTCGGCGTTTCCTGCGCCGACCACTGTATGTAGCTCGTCGATGAACATAATGACCGAGCCGCCGGAGTCTTCCACGTCTTTAAGAACCGCCTTGAGCCGCTCTTCGAACTCACCTCGGTATTTCGCCCCGGCGACGAGCGCGCCCAAATCGAGCGCGACGACTTTCCGGTTTTTCAGACTTTCCGGAACGTCGTTTTCAACGATACGCAGGGCGAGCCCCTCGGCGATCGCGGTTTTGCCGACGCCCGGTTCCCCGATCAGAACCGGATTGTTCTTCGTTCGGCGGGAAAGAACCTGAATGACACGCCGGATTTCGGCGTCACGTCCGATCACCGGGTCGAGTTTCCCCTTGGCGGCCCGTTCGGTCAGGTCGATTCCGTACTTGCTCAGCGCGCGGATCTTCCCTTCCGGCTCCGGGTCGGAAACACGGTGATTCCCACGGACACGGCTGAGCGCCTCCAAGATTTTCGTTCGGTCGATCGCGGAGAGTTTCAAAATGTCGAAAGCTTTCGACGGGACGTCGCTGACCGCCAGAAGGAGATGCTCGGTCGAAATATACTCGTCGGTCAAAGCGGTCATCTCTTCCGCCGCTTTGGCGAAGATTTGCGATAGTTCCGAACCGACCCCCGGCTGGGTGCCGCCTGAAGTTTTGGGCAGGTGTTCCGTCTCGTCGTGCACCATCTGTTTGAGCGTGCCGACGTTGGCGCCGATCTCTTCCATCAACGGCGCGATATTCCCGTCAGTCTCTTCGAGAAGAGCGGCGAGGAGGTGAAGCGCCTTGATCTCGGGATTACCGGCGGCAACGGCGATCTGAGCCGCGCGCTGAACGGCTTCCTGGGATTTTTTCGTCAGTTTGTTGAAATCAAAATTCATCATTGCGTTGATCCTTTCCGGCTCACTGCCTGAGCCCGCTTTTCTGCGGATCCCATTTTGGCAGTCACCGTTGAAATATGGAGCAAATAGTGTGCCAGTTGATAGGAATTCCATTAGTATTAGGAAAAAGAGGAAGGAGCCCCTTTCCCGCGCGGCGCAGGGCGGGGAATCCCCCTGTTTTCGGGTCGTTTTCGTTGACGAGCGGATCCGAGCCCATCATCGGGAGAATAGGGCTTCCGAAAAATTTTTACGAAATTTCAAGAAAAGAGGGTTGACGCCTTTGTCTCCGTCGATAAAATAAGCGCCATAGAGGAACGAAAAGTTCCCGTAAACCGTAGAAGCGGAAGTAAAGGCAGAGTGCGAGCTTACAGAGAGCGGGTGGCGGTGAGATGCCCGCGGCAATCGGACTGTCATAATGGGCCGCGGAGGGCGCATTGAAAAGATGCGACGTGTGGGCATACGTCAGTTGCCGGGGGTATGATCGTATCCCGCAGAGCGCGCGGCCCTGTGCCGCGAACCAAGGTGGCACCGCGGAATTTGACTATATTTCGCCCTTGGTCGATTTGTGTATCAGCACACATCGGCCAAGGGTTTTTTTATTTCCCGGAAAGGAAAACAGGTTATGGCAGAAAAAACGTTCCCTTCGCTCGACGAGGCCCGGGCCTATGCGCGCGACTTTCGTTCGGTTCCGGTCAGCCGGACCATCCTGTCGGATATCCGCACGCCGGTCGAGGTGATGCGCGCGATCAAGCGTGTCAGTCGGCACTGCTTCATTCTCGAGAGCCTTGAAGATTCCGCTCGCTGGGGTCGGTACACCTTTTTGGGCTTCGATCCGAAGCTCGAGTTCACCTGTCTCGACGGAACTGTTCGGCTGCGCAGCGGGACAACGGTGACGATTCCCGACGCCGATCCCGCCGAGTATATCCGGCGGATCATCGGCGAGAACCGAAGTCCGCGGATTCCCGAGCTCCCGCCGTTTACCGGAGGGCTGATGGGGTATTTCGCGTATGACTCGATCAAGTATTCCGAGCCGACGCTGAAACTCGAAGGCGACGACGAGGAGAAGTTCAACGACATTGACCTGATGCTTTTCGACAAGATCATCGCGTTCGACAATCTGAAACAGGCGATCACGATGATCGTCAACGTCCGAACCGACGGACTCGAAGAGAACTACCGCGCGGCGCTCTTGGCGCTCGATACCATGGAAGAGCTGATCCGCCGCGCCGAACCGGCCGAGAATCCGCCGCTTCGACTCAAGAGCGAGTTCACCCCTCTTTTCAATCGGTTCGAGTTCTGCGACATGGTCGAAAAGGCGCGGCATTACATTTACGAGGGGGACATCTTCCAGGTCGTCCTTTCGAACCGACTCACCGCAGAGGCCGAAGGGAGTCTCCTGGACACATACCGTCTTCTGAGAACAAAGAACCCTTCGCCGTATATGTTTTACATTTCGAGCGACAACGTCGAGATTGCTGGTTCCTCTCCCGAGACCCTCGTAAAACTCGAAGACGGCACGCTCCACACATTCCCCCTGGCGGGAACGCGTCCGCGCGGCGTCAGCGAGACGGAAGACAATGCGCTGGAAGAGGCGCTCCTGGCCGACCCGAAAGAGCTTGCCGAACACAACATGCTGGTCGATCTGGGCCGAAACGACCTGGGACGCCTTTCCGAGTTCGGGAGCGTCGAGGTCGAAAAATATCTCTCGGTCGAACGTTACTCGCACGTAATGCATCTCGGCTCGACGGTGCGCGGGAAGATCCGTTCTGACAAAGACGCGGTCGACGCCGTGGCGTCGGTCCTTCCCGCCGGCACCCTGTCGGGAGCGCCGAAGATCCGCGCGTGCGAAATTATTAACGAGCTGGAACGGTGTAAACGGGGAATCTACGGCGGGGCGATCGGCTACATCGACTTTACCGGGAACATGGACACCTGTATCGCGATTCGTCTGGCGTTTAAAAAGAACGGGAAAGTTTTCGTTCGTTCCGGCGCGGGGATCGTCGCCGATTCGGTGGCCGAGCGGGAATATCAGGAATGTATCAATAAGGCGGCGGCCGTCCTTGGCGCGGTCCGCGAGTCGGAAGGAGGGCTTGATCGATGATTCTTTTAATCGATAACTACGACAGCTTCTCGTATAACCTGTACCAGTACGTCGGCGAGATCGATCCGGAGATCCGCGTGATCCGTAACGACGAGCTGACGCTCGACGAGATCGAGGCTCTCGACTTCGATCGAATCATCATCTCTCCCGGTCCCGGTCGTCCGGCCGCCGCCGGGATCTGCAAAGAGGTGGTTCGCCAGTATGTCGGGCGCGTCCCGATTCTGGGCGTCTGTCTGGGGCATCAGGCGATCTGCGAGGTCTTCGGTGCGACGGTGACCTACGCCAAACAACTGATGCACGGTAAAGCGTCGGACGCGGTTCTTGATACGACATCCCCTCTTTTTAAAGGGCTTCCCGAAAAGATCTCCGTGGGACGGTATCATTCCCTGGCCGCCGATCCGAAGACGATCCCCTCGGTTCTGCGCGTGATCGCCCGGACGACCGACGGGGAGATTATGGGGGTGCAGTATGACGGGTATCCGGTCTTTGGGCTCCAGTTTCATCCGGAATCGATCCTGACCCCGGACGGCAAAACGATCCTCAAAAACTTTATGGAACTGTCATCATGATACAGGAAGCGATCAAAAAGATTGTCGGGAAAGAAGACCTTTCCTACGACGAGGCGTACGCCGTCATGAACGAGATCATGACCGGACAGACGACGCCGACGCAAAACGCCGCGTTTCTGGCCGCGCTCTCGACCAAGAGTACGCGCGCCGAGACGATCGCCGAGATTTCAGGGTGCGCCGCCGCGATGCGCCGACACGCCGAGCCGCTCGACGTGCCGTATGACACATTCGAAATCGTCGGAACGGGGGGGGACAATTCCAACTCGTTCAACATTTCGACGACGTCCCTTTTCGTGCTGGCGGCAGGCGGGGTCAAGGTCGCTAAACACGGGAACCGAAGCGCGTCGTCCCGCTGCGGCACCACCGACTGCCTGGAAGCGCTCGGCGTGAATATCGATCAGAGCCCCGAACTCTGCCGCAGGCTTCTCGACGAGGTCGGACTCTGTTTTATGTTCGCTCAGAAATACCACGCTTCGATGAAATACGTCGGCTCGATCCGCAAAGAGCTGGGGATCCGTACTGTCTTTAACATTCTCGGTCCGATCACCAATCCCGCTCGCCCGGCTACACAGCTCCTGGGCGTCTACGACCCGCTCTTGGTTGCCCCTCTGGCGCAGGTTCTGGCGAACCTCGGCACAAAACGGGGAATGGTCGTTCACGGCACCGACGGGCTCGACGAAATCTCGATTTCCGCCCCGACCGAAATCTGTGAGTTCCGCGGACGGTGGTACAGCACCTACCGCGTCGCGCCGGAAGATTTCGGCCTATCGCGCGGTTCGAAAGAGGATATTCTGGGCGGAACCCCCGACGAGAACGCCGCGATCACGCGGAACATTCTGACCGGCGCCGACCGTTCGCCGCGGCGCGGCATCGTCCTGATGAACGCCGGGGCGGGTCTGTATATCGCCGGCGCGGCGTCGGATTTCGCCGAAGGGGTGAAACTGGCCGCCGATCTGATCGATTCGGGCGCGGCGTTCGCCAAACTCGAAGCGTTTCGGAAGGAGTCGAACGCGTGAGTACGATTCTCGATACAATCGCCGACTACGCCCGCGCGCGGGTCGCCGTCGATAAGGCGCGAACTTCACTCGATGAGACGAAAGAACGAGCCCTGGCGCTTCCTCCCGCGGAAGGAGACGCGTTTTACCACGCGCTGGCAAGACCGGGGCTTTCGTTTATCTGCGAGGTCAAAAAGGCGTCTCCCTCGAAAGGGGTGATTGACCCGGTCTTCGACTATCTCGGAATCGCCCGCGCTTACGAAACCGCCGGAGCCGACGCGGTTTCATGCCTGACCGAACCGAAATGGTTTCTCGGATCCGACGCGGTCTTTTCCGAAATCCGCGCGGCGATCAGCACGCCGATGATTCGGAAAGACTTTACCGTCGACGAATATCAGATCTACCAGGCGCGGCTCCTGGGCGCGAACGCCGTTCTTCTGATCTGCGCGATTCTCGATACCGAAACCGTGGCTCGGTATTTGGAAGTCTGCGATCGTCTCGGTCTGGCCGCGCTGGTCGAAACACACAACGAAGAGGAGATCGCCTCGGCGGTTCGCGCGGGCGCGCGGATTGTCGGAGTGAACAATCGTAACCTGAAAGACTTTTCGGTCGACTTGGGAAACGCCGCGCGGCTACGCGGTCTGATCCCGTCCGACCGGCTTTACGTCGCCGAAAGCGGGGTGATGTCTCCCGACGACGCGGCGAAAATGAAATCGATCGGCGCCGACGCTGTGCTGATGGGGGAAGTGATGATGCGCGCCGCCGATAAGGGCGCGCTCCTGGCGGAAATGCGAAAGGCGGCATCATGACGGCGATTAAAATCTGCGGGCTGACCCGCCCGTGCGACATCGAAAGCGTCAACCGGTCCAGACCGGAGTATATCGGTTTCATCCTGAACGTCCCGGCGAGCCGCCGCAACATCTCATTCGATGATGCCGCGCGATTGCGCGCGCTGCTGGCTCCGGGGATCGCCGCGGTTGGCGTCTTCGTCGATGAGCCGCTCGACAAGGTCGCCCGCGCCGCCGACCTGATCGGTCTGGACGTTATTCAGCTTCACGGTGCCGAAGACGACGTGTATATCCAAAAGGCGCGCACGCTCACACGCCGGATTATCTGGAAAGCGTTTCGGATGACCGATGCGTTCGATCCCGCCGCCGCCGAGGCGTCCCCCGCCGACGAGATTCTCCTCGACAGCGGCCGCGGAAGCGGCGAGACGTTCGACTGGCCTCTCGCCGACAGGATCTCGCGGCCTTTCGTCCTGGCGGGGGGGCTTACCCCGGAGAACATTCCCGACGCGGTCCGTCGGCTCCACCCGAAGATTCTTGATCTTTCCTCGGGGGTCGAAACGGACGGCGTAAAAGATTCGGATAAAATACTCGCCGCGATTCGCGCGGCGCGTCGAGCAGACGACAATCTCAAGAGGTAAAACAATGGGTAACGGCAACTTTGGCATCCATGGCGGTCAGTATATTCCCGAAACGCTGATGAATGCGGTGATCGAACTCGAAGAGGCGTATAACCGTTATAAAGATGACCCCGACTTCAACCGGGAACTGACCGAGCTGTTGAACGAATACGCCGGCCGTCCCTCGCGTCTCTACTACGCCGCGCGGATGGTCGCCGACCTGGGGGGCGCGAAGGTCTACCTGAAACGGGAAGACTTAAACCATACCGGCGCGCACAAGATCAACAACGTCTTAGGCCAGGCGCTTCTGGCCAAACGGATGGGCAAGACGCGCGTGATCGCCGAAACCGGCGCCGGCCAGCACGGCGTGGCGACCGCGACCGCCGCCGCGCTGCTCGGCCTGGAATGTGTGGTCTATATGGGGGTCGAAGATACGATCCGTCAGGCGCTGAACGTCTATCGGATGCGCCTGTTGGGCGCCGAGGTACGGCCGGTCAAAAGCGGCACCGGCACGCTGAAAGACGCGGTTTCGGAAACGTTCCGCGAATGGACTACTCGGATCAGCGACACGCACTACGTTTTGGGCTCGGTGATGGGGCCGCATCCGTTCCCGACGATCGTTCGCGAT
>JAGCAH010000091.1 GCA_017652805.1 Thermoguttaceae bacterium
AGAGGCTCGCCGCACTGCAGCACGGGGAAAGACGCCGCCGGTATTTTTCGAAAAGCTCTTTGCCGATCGCGCGATGGCGGTAGACCATCCGCATGCCGCGGTGAATACCCAGGTCGCCGAAACTGAGAACGTCGGGTCGGCGGAGCGTGAAGAGAAGAATCATCTCGGCGGTCCAGAGCCCGATCCCGGGAAGTTCGGTCAGAGTTCGAATCACTTCGTCGTCGGGCATCCGCTTGACGCGGCTCAGGTCGAGTTCGCCGTTTAAAACCTTTTCGCAGAACGCCTTGATGTTTGCCGCCTTTCTATACGAGACGCCGAACCGATGAATCTCCTCGGCCGACAGACGGCCCAAGGTCTGCGGAGCGATTCCGCCGCAGGCGTCGGCGATGCGGCCGCAAATCACTTCCTGCACCCTGCCGGAAATCTGCTGGCCGACGATGCAGTAGACCACCGACGAAAAAAGGTCGGGGTTGACCGGGCGCCGGAGCGGTCCGATCCGGTCGATCACCGCGCCGAGTTTCGGGTCTTTCGATTTCAGATATTCGAGTTCACGGCCGCCGATTTTGAAATACATCGCGCATGCTCCTGTACGGGTTACGGGGCGGGAGGGGCCGGCGAAAGAGCCGACGCGGTTATTTTCCTATATCGAGTAGCCCCGCGCAAGAGCCCTTTTACGCCGGTCCCGCCTTTTCCGTCCCATTTTCCCGCCCGCGCCCTCCGTGAAAGCCGAAAACTGTTCTTGCCTCCCGGTCCGGTTCGCCCTAAAATACGTCATAGCAATTTCCGATCCCGGCCAAGATATAGACATGACGCAAGGAGTTTTCAATGCCGATACGTTGGTTCTTCCTTCTTTCACTCGCCGCCGCGGCCTCCTGTTTTTTCGCGGGGGCGGCCTCCGCGTGGGACTATCCCGCGGCGCGTACCGTCGATCAGACGGACGACTATTTCGGCGCGGCGGTCGCCGATCCGTACCGCTGGCTTGAAGACGACCGCAGCGACGAAACCGCCGCGTGGGTTCAGGCGGAAAACGAGCTGACCGCGTCGTATCTCGAACGGATCCCGTTTCGGGAAGATATACGCCGTGAAATGACCCGCCGGTTCGATTACGTGAAATACTCGGTTCCGTTTAAGAAGAAGGATCGGATCTTCTTTTTTAAGAACGACGGGCTCCAGAATCAGCCGGTTCTCTATATGTCGGAGGAGGACGGAAAGAACGCGGAACCCCTTCTCGACCCGAACGCGCTTTCCGAAGACGGAACCGCCGCGCTCGGCGCGTGCGCGGTTTCCAAAGACGGGAAATATCTCGCCTACACCGTCTCGCGCGCGGGGTCGGATTGGCAGGAGGCGTATGTGTTGAACATCGACACGAAAGAGACGCTCGCCGACCGCGTCGAGTGGATTAAGTTTTCCGACCTGGCGTGGTTTCGGGACGGTTTTTATTACAGCCGGTATCCCGCGCCGGAAGAGGGAAAAGATTTCGTCGCGAAGAACGAATATCATCAGGTCTGGTATCACCGGCTCGGAACCGCGCAGTCGGACGACCGACTCCTCTGGCTCGATAAGGAGCATCCTCAGCGGACCTGTTCCGCTTCGACCGACGAGGACGAAACGGTTCTCTTTTTAAGCGAAGGGGAATCGACCTACGGCAATCGCCTCCTGGCGCTCGACCTGACCCGGGCGGACGCGGAGTTCGTCGAACTCTATCCGGCGTTCGACGCCGAATCGTTCCCGCTCGGCGTCCTGAACGGCATGTATTACGTCTTAACCGATTACCTCGCGCCCCTGCGCCGGGTGGTCGCGGTCGATCCGAAGAATCCCGCGCCCGAAAACTGGGCCGACGTCATTCCCGAATCGGAAAACCTGATCTCCGACGCTGCGATCGTCGGCGGGCGGCTGGCGGTTGTCTATCTGAAAGACGCGGCGGAAGAGGGATACCTCTACTCCGCCGACGGCAACGAGACCGGACGACTCGACACGCCGACCCTGGGCGTTCTCGGCCTTTCGGGAAGCAGGAACGAATCGACTCTTTACTATTCGTTTACGTCATTCGTTCATCCGGCGGAGATTTTCAAACTCGACCTCGAAACAGGCCAGACCGAGCGGGTCTTCGACAGGGCGATTTCGCTCAACCCCGACGATTATGACACCAAGCGCGTTTGGTACACAAGTAAAGACGGGACGCGCGCGCCCCTCTTTCTGACCTGTAAGAAAGGAACCGCCGCCGACGGCGAAAACCCGACCCTCCTCTACGGGTACGGCGGGTTTAATATCAACATGACCCCGATGTTCAAGCCGGAATGGACCGTGTTTCTCGACCGCGGCGGCGTCCTGGCGGTCGCCGTTCTGCGCGGCGGCGGGGAATACGGCGCGGCGTGGCACGAGGCGGGAACGAAAGAGCGGAAACAGAACGTCTTCGACGATTTCATCGCCGCGGCGGAATACCTGATCCGCGAAAAATGGACCTCACCCGGCCATCTGGCGATCCTGGGCCGGTCGAACGGCGGGCTTTTGGTCGGCGCGGCGATGACCCAGCGGCCCGACCTGTTTAAGGCGGCGGTGCCGGGCGTCGGCGTTCTGGACATGCTCCGGTACCACAAGTTCACGATCGGCTGGGCGTGGGCGGCCGACTACGGGACGAGCGAAGAGAGCCGCGAGATGTTCGACGCGCTCTACGCCTATTCGCCGCTGCACAACATTAAGTCGGGCGTGAAATACCCCGCGACGCTCATCCTGACCGGCGACCACGACGACCGCGTCGTGCCCGCCCATTCGTTTAAGTTCGCGGCGGCCCTTCAGGCCGCGCTCGCCGGGACCGAAGACGCCCGGCCGGCGCTGATCCGGATCGACACCAACGCCGGGCACGGGCGGGGAAAACCAACTTCGATGCAGATCGACGAGAACACCGACATTTTCTCGTTCATTTTGGAACAGACGCAAAGACGGTAGAAGATTTGCGAATCAAAAGAGGCCTTGAGACCTCTTTTTTATCTGAGTGCGCGATCTCTGTTTCAGAAGACTTCGGGAATACACGCCGCGGCCGAAAGACGGTCGCCGAGCCCCAGGATCCAGCTGTAGCCGTTCCGCTGCCGGAGAATCACCATATCGTCGATCACCTCCTGAACCGTGCCGACGAAGGAGCCGACCGCAAGCTCGCCGCCGATCGGAACGATGATCGTTTTACCGCTCGTCTGAATACGCCATCGCGTCTGGGTGACCGTCGCGCCGTCGGGGGTCTTGATCGTCGGGATCGCCGAAAGAACGGTCCAGTTCGCGTCGTCGACCCCTGGACGGGAATACTGAAAGACGTTGTAGCGCGTCATCGGCTGATACGCTTTCCAGGGAGCCGAGGCGAGCCGCTGAAAGACCGAGTTCTGACCGGGCAGGTCGGAATCGGTCGGGCACGGCTGGTTCGGGTTGAGTTTGGCCATCGTCACCCCTTCGAAGAGAAACGCCGCCGAAAGGAGTTCGGAGCCCTCGTTCGTCTGTATGTCGAGCGAGTCGATCCGGTGCAGGAAACCGGTCCAGTAGAACTCGTAGAGGAACCGATAGAGCTGCTCGGCGGTGCAGTCGGCGTTGAGCCGGAAGTAGTGCGACATCAAACCGTTGCCTGCCGTGCTCCGGCCGACGGTGACCCGCGTCTCTTTGAACCCGCAGAACTCGGCCAGCTGCGTGAGCCAGATCTGATACTGGAGCTGCGCCTGACCCGTCTGCATCGGGAACGACCGCGTATAGAGGCGAACCAGATTCTGCTGAGTGACGCCGCGCATCTGCTCGACCTGACTCTGACCCTGAGCGATCTGCGATTCGAGATTCGATTTCTGTTCGGCGAGGGTTTTGCGCGGGGCGACGTATTGCGACTTCCAGAGCTTCGGGCCGAAGAACCCGGCGCCGACCGCCAGAAGGACAAAAATGACGATGACGTTTCGGAGCGATTTCATTGGGCCGCCTCCTCGTTTTCGGAAGACTCGTCGGCGGCGGAAGGGGCAGGCGCCGCCGCGGGAAGGGTCTGATCGATCCGCTGGCCGTAAAATTCGGGCCGCTGGTTCGAGACTTCCCGAAGGTCGTCGGGGAGCCGGCCCAGGTAGTCGCGCGGCGCGCGGCGCGCACAGAGGATCACCGCGGTAAAGTTGTACTCGCTCACCCGCTCGGTCTCGTCGTCGGTCGCCGACGGGGTCTGGATCGGGCCGCGCGAGTTGACCCGATAGGCGTTGTCGGAAGTCATTTCCCGGAGGAAGCGGTTGTAGACCTGCGGCTCGGTGATCTTCGCACTCAGGATGAAGACCGGGCTGTTATACATCGGGTCGTACTGGTTATACGCCATCCGCGAGATCAGCATGTCGGGCGCGGGA
>JAGCAH010000014.1 GCA_017652805.1 Thermoguttaceae bacterium
CGCCCACAATACGAGGGTTCCCTGCCAGGTCGGTTTCAGCGGTCACAAAATCGTTGTTCCCGGCATTGATCGCCTGGGAACCGGCAGCAAGTGTGTAGTCTCCGTTTTCTGCGTCGGTGAAGAGAAGCAGATTCGGATCGTATTCAAGACAGTATTCCGATTCCGTCCAGTCGGTATAGGAGGAAAGCGTATTGGCGGCGCGGAGAACAGCGGAGAGAGAATTTTTGTGCACCTCATTTCCATTGTTGAGCGCTGTATTCCGGACGATGACGGAATTGCGGATACAAATATCGCTTGTTGAAAGGAAGAGAGTGAAAATTCCTCCGCCGTATCTGGACGCGCTATTCCCCGACACGGTACAGTTCGTAAGTGTCAGTATACCGGAGGAGTGATAAATTCCTCCGCCGCTATCCGAGCTGTTTTCCACGATAATCGAGTCCGTAACCGTCGCAGTACCCTGGTTTTGATAAATCCCGCTATTCCGGTTTCCCGTAATAACCGTATCTGTAACGGTCAGCGTGCCGGAGCTGAAGATCCCGCCGCCGCGTCCGTCTGTGGTATTCTCCGACACGATACAGTTCGTGACCGTCAGCGTGCCGCTGTTGCAGATCCCGGCGCCGCGGGAACTGCGATCCCTTAAATGATTCCCCGTCACGATACAGTTCTCCAGCATCACCGTACCGGGAGCGACGTAAATCCCTCCGCCGTCATTCGCGATGTTACCGCCGGTAATCGTCAGCCCTTTCAGAACGGTCGGTTCGCTGTCTGTACCGCCGTACACGTAGAAAACGCGGCTGATTCCGTTGGCGTCAATCGTGATTCCGCCGGGCAGGTCGGACGCGTCGACGGTCACCCCCTTCGGAACCGCGAAGTACGGAACTGTGAGACTTATCTCCGACATGGTAATCGTTCCTCCCGAAAGCTCCGGAACGAAGCGGACCGTATCCCCGCTCTGCGCCTGGGTGAGCGCGTCCCTCAGAGAAAGAACGTCGCCTTCGAATGTATCCTCGGCGGTTGCCACCCACCAGATTGTCGATTCGGTAGGTTCTGGAAGCGTCACCGCCTGTTCAACCCCGCCTGCCGTCACAGCCAG
The DNA here is from genome assembly GCA_017652805.1 of Thermoguttaceae bacterium. Lineage (GTDB taxonomy): Bacteria > Planctomycetota > Planctomycetia > Pirellulales > Thermoguttaceae > RUG695. The sequence continues at coordinate 1,094 of JAGCAH010000014.1, forward strand.
AAGGGTCCGTTCTTCGAGGTTCTCAACACGGAATTTTGAAAGACGCGGGGTATTTTTCATCATTTTTCCTTAGAAATAGGGGGGTGGATATGATTACTGTTATTCTAACAGGTGCACTATATGTCTCAAGAGATTTCCCCTTCTCCGCCGATTTCCCCCTGCCGCTTCATAGCGCGCGGAAGGGTTTCACCAAACGGGAGCAAGTGGCGGTGACATGTACCTCAAAAAGTGGACACTCACCTCCAGCTAACGATACGATTTTACATTTCCATTGAAACTGCGTCAACGAACACCGAAATACGCTTCTTCGACCTCACGGGGAGTTCGGTAACCGAGTCCTCCGTGAAACCGGTTTATGAACTCTATGTTCCGTAGTCCGTGTCAGAAAAGTGCTGTTGAAACGGCGTGGGAGCCTTAAAGTGAGGTGGACACACTTTGTCCGCCGCTTTCCACGGTGTAATCAACCATATTGATTCAACGGAAGGGATAGTTTCTATGGACAGTCAGAAAATCGAATACCGGCGCAAAGGGGAAACAACCGTCTTGGGAGGACGGAATGTCCCAGAGAAGTACTGATTCTCTTCAGAACGTTTCCGTCCGACCGGCGGCTGCAGATTCAAAATTCCCCGCATGTATCGACCAGAGGCAAATCCGGGTGGTTGTCCAGAAAGAGGAGCGACTCCTCGCTCTCATCGCCGCTGCCGACGGGCACATCGGCCGTCCAGATTCGTTCGTTCGGTTCTTCCGACAAGGTCCCCGAAACAAGTACTATCCCGATATCCGGAATCAGACTTTCGGCCTGTTTCGGTTCTTCGGCGAGAATCGAAAGTCTCGGCGCCAGTTTCAGTTCCGGCCGTCCGATATCGTTCAGATACTCTTTTCCGGCGTGCAAATCCTTTAACGGTTGGTTCAGGTCAACCCGCAAGAGCGGCGTCATCCCCTTCTCTGCGGCCAGCGCTGAAAGTGCGCGCAGACTCTTCACCGTATCTCGGTAATTCTCCTCAATCGACGAGTTATTGTCGGGTGTCCTGTTCGTCGAAAAGAGAACCGTTTCCGCACCCAAAAGCGCGCTCTTTTCAATCACGCTCTTCATCGTCGCCATCGACCGGTCATACTCCTCCTGATCGTTATTCAAGAGGCGCAGGTCGGGAAACAGGTTGATTCCGCTCGAAAAATCGACGGCGATCCGCACTCCGCGTCTTCTGAGCCATCCCGCCTCCGACGCCAGTTCATCTTCGGATCGGGCGTTGATATACCGCCAGTCCAACGTTATTCCATCGTAATGCCCCCAGAAGGTCGGACGTGCCAATATCTCCTCTTTCGCCATTGCGGGGTTACGAAGTTCCAGGAATCGTCCTTTCGGCGCGGCGGGAATTTCAAGATCGGCAATCGGCGCGGTGTTTTCCTCTTCGAGGGTCACTTCAAAGATTCGCACGTCAGCTCCGGCAATGGTCGTTTCGGTGTGCGAGCCCAGTTCGGTTCCCTCAAACCCCTTCGGCAAAAACCCGGGCTCGTCCCGTTCGTCCGTTGTGATCGCCAATTCTCTTACCGACGCGATTTTTCCGATCCGGGACCGGATCTCAAACGGTTTTTCACTCAGACTGTTATTGAAGACGCCGACGGTCCAAACCCCGTCCCCTTTTCGGCAGACGATACTTCCGAGCTGATCGCCCACATCAAACAGAACCGTCTTCTCCAGTTCATCGCGATAAATCTTTTCGGCCGAAAGGAGCAGCGGATACGGGTTCGGCAGCGGC
>JAGCAH010000092.1 GCA_017652805.1 Thermoguttaceae bacterium
CTCTATGGCGATGTGGTCCCGAATGACGACGATAGATTTAACCCCGATGACTGCTACCAGCTTCAAGACGGTGACATCCTCTTCGCCGGCGGCGGAGACGTGATGACCGCCTACTACCTTGCCGACCGCTCGGTCGCGATCGACGGAACCGGCGTGACGAGCGGTTCGTGGAAGGACCTGGCGGGAATTACCCGTCCGATCGGTGTTTCGGGCGATTACGGCGCGTTTGAATATGCCGGGAACCATGTAATGGCGCTCGATGCCGAATACGACGGATCTAACCAAAATCTGGTCGCCCTCGGCAGCTCGGTCGATCAGGACGAACCGGTTCTGTATTCCTACTCCACCGACGGCGGCACGACCTGGACCGAATGGTCCGAATCCGTTCCGGCCGCCAAGAATGCGGGCGAATATCCTGTTCGGGTTCAGTTCACCACGGTCGACGGCAACCAGGAAACCGTCGAGGTGACCGCGCGGATCACTCCGAAAGCGATCACGGTCGACTTCGTTGCCGACGAAAAAGTTTACGACGGCACGACAGTTGCAACGATTTCCGACGACGGCTACACGTTCAATACCCTCTATACCGGCGACGATGTGACGGTGGAGAGCGCTTCGGCCGCGTTCGAAGACAAGAACGCCGGTGCCGATAAGCAGGTGAACGTGAGCAGCTTCACCCTCGGCGGCGCCGATGCCGGCAACTACACGGTGACCGTCGGAACGGCGACCGGCACGATCACGAAGAAGGGGATTCAGCTCAACTTCACGGCGGCCGACAAGAATTACGACGGTACCCAAACGGCGGAGGTAACCGGCTACTCGTTCGACGCCTTGATTGGAGACGACGACGTTACGGCTACGATTACCGCCGAGTTCGAAGACGCCAATCCGGGACCCGAAAAGACCGTCACGGCGGTCAGTGTTGCCTATGACGGCGCCGATAAGGACAATTACTCCTACACCGTCAACACGACGAAAGCCTCGATTAAAGGTCCCGAAAAGGCCTCGACGGTCGTGACGACCGCCGAGGATATCGTCGATCCGTTCGACAACCTCATTTCGCTGCGCGAGGCGCTGACCGTCTACTACAATAAGAAGGAGATGAGCGATGCCCTCACCGGTAACGACGGTAAACTGATCTATGTGAATGGCAAATTCAGCTACGCTGATGCCAATTCCGAAGATCCGAGTATCACGAACACGACGATCACCTTTGCCGACGACCTGTCGGTCATCGATCCGGACGCCGGTTACGAGCTTGGCGATTCGTACACCTACACCTACACCGACACCGACGATAATGTCCACACTGTCACCGTCAATATCGACTACAACGGCCTAGTCATCGACGGCCGCGACGCCGACGGCAATAACCACATCACATTCGCGAATGAAACCTTCCAGATCTTCACGATCACCGAAGCCGCCAACATCACGTTCAACGGCCTGACGTTTAAGAACATCGCCACGTCCGAAAACGGCAGCGCGATCTCGATTGCCGGCGGTCTGACCGACAGCGGCGAAATCGTGACAATCAACAACGGCAAGTTCCTCGACAACACGGGTGCCAGCGGCGCCGCGATTTACGCGGGTTCGCTCACGACCCGGATTAACAGCGGCGTCTTCGCCGACAATGCGGCAACCGCCGACGGCGGAGCGGTTTACGGTGCGGCCGGCACGACCCTGACCGTGACCGATTCCGACTTCACCCGCAACACCGCAACGGCCGGAAACGGCGGCGCCATCTACGGAGCCACGGTGACCCTTAGCGGCGGCACGTCCAGCGGCAACACATTCACCCGCAACACAGCGGCGGCCAGCGGCGGTGCGGTCTACGGCACCACCGTGAACTCGACCAACGGAGTTTACGCTGACAACAGTGCAGGCGATGCCGAGAACGACATTGTGGGCAACGGCGGGGCCATCTACGGCAGCCATGTCGAATCGAAAGATGATATCTTCACCCGCAACAAGGCGACCGATAACGGCGGCGCGATTTACAGCGATTCCGACACCACGGTCATCGTCGACGGCAGCCACTTCACGGCGAACTCCGCCGCTAACGGCGGCGCCATCTACGGCGTGGCCGTGAACGTGAAAGACGCGCTGTTTGCGGAGAATAAGGCGCTCGGGAAGACCGAGACAGTGACGGAAGAGGTCCCGATTACCGTAACGGTTGTTGATTATGAGTATGACGAGACCGGCGATTACGTGTGGGGAATCTTCAGGGACGATCAGGGAGACGACGAAGAATACTTCGCCATCGCTGATCTTCCCAAATACTCCTACAATTCCGCGACTTCGAGCTACGAAGAAGACCCCAACGGCACTTTCATTCACGAGCTCTCTTACAATATATATTACGATCTTGCAAATCCGAACCCGACTTACACTCGGGCTTTACAAAGATCCCGTCAGGTAACTACGACTGTAGACAGCGGCGAAACCGAGACAGTGACCCACAATGTCACCACCGGCGGCAGCGGCGGCGCGATTTACAGCAGCGCTACCTTGACTGTGGAGAATTCCGAATTCACTTCCAATACAGCCAACGCCCGCGGCGGCGCGGTTTACGGCGTAACAATCGACATTACGAACGGCGACTTTACGAAGAATACAGCAGGCATTGCCGGCGGTGCGATCTACGGTCTCGGCGCGTCCGACGTGACGATCACCGGCGGCGAGTTCGTCCGCAACAGCAGCGCGGCGACCGCCGGCGCGGTCTATGCCGACAAGCTGACCGTGACCGGAGCGGCGTTCCGGAACAACAGTACCGAAGACTATGGCGGCGCGATCCTCGCCAGCTCCAACGGCGCGGCGGTCATTATTTCCGATAGTTTGTTTGAATCCAATACCGCTTATTGCGGCGGCGCGTTCACCTCCTATTCCGGCGGCTCGGTCATCTTTAACGAAAATACCGCGTTCACCGGCAACACCGCTTTCCAGGGCGGCGCGGTATACGCCGAAGATACCGAATCGCTGACGCTGAACAAGACCGTCTTCGACCGGAATATCAGCGATACCAACGGCGGCGCCGTTTACGCGACCGCTTCCGGCCATGACGCGATTACCGTTATCGACAGCGCCTTCACAGGTAACGTTGCTGACGGAAAGGGCGGCGCGGTCTACGTCCAGGGCGGCGCGGTTCTGGAAATCACCCGCGGCACGTTCGACGGCAACAAAGTCCTCGACGGCGAGGGCGGCGGCGCGATCTACTACACGTCCGATTACATCAACCATATCACGATCACCGACAGCACCTTCACCAATAACCAGGCGATCGGCGAGCACTTCGACAGCAGCGGCGGTGCGATCCGCTTCTATAATTCGAGTTATAACCGGGCGTCTGTCACTATTGAAAACACCCTTTTCCGCGGGAACTCCGCGACGGGTTCCGGCGGCGCGATTTCCGGCACGTCGATTAGCCTGACGGTCAATTACAGCCGGATTGTCGAAAATGAGGCGGGTGGTGTAGGCGGCGGCATCAATATTTATCGTGACGATCTCACTGTATATCAATCATTGATTGCCGATAACACTGCGGCCGGGAATGGCGGCGGTGTCTACTTCTACGATAAAGGTACGGTTGATATTTCCTGGTCGACTATTGCCGGGAACAGCGGTTCGGCGGGCGCCGATCTTTATCTCAAGAACAACGGCAACAGCATGACGGCAACGGTTTCGTATTCGATCTTGATCAATGCCGAAGCAAGTATATCGAACGCGGTTCTGAACTACGTTAATACTCTCTATGGCGATGTGGTCCCGAATGACGACGATAGATTTAACCCCGATGACTGCTACCAGCTTCAAGACGGTGACATCCTCTTCGCCGGCGGCGGAGACGTGATGACCGCCTACTACCTTGCCGACCGCTCGGTCGCGATC
>JAGCAH010000093.1 GCA_017652805.1 Thermoguttaceae bacterium
CGATGTTGGCCGGAATCGCGGCGCGGCGGCCCTTCTTCCCATAGAGCATGTCCCGGGCGTTCATCAGGTTGAAAAACACCAGACCCGGCACCCCTTCCAGCAGGGAATGGCCGCGTGTGAAGATCGACGCCAGGAGGAGGCGGATCACCGATTTCTGCCCGACCACCGTCTTTTGCAGTTCCGTCTCGATTTCGGCGCAGGCGCGGCGGAACTCCTGCAGACGGTCGCCGGCCGGACCGGACTGTTTCGGAGGAACCTGCGGCGGAACGCCGGGCCGGGTCTCCGGGGAAGAGTCGATTTTCGGGGGGAGCGAAGGTGAAGCGTCTTGCATGATTCTGACCCGTTCCGGCTCGGCCGGCAGGGGACCGGGGTTCCGCTGTTCGGGGAAACCCGCCTGCGGCGTCCCTTGGTAGTGACGAAAATACCCTAATATTGATATTGTCTCTTTCCCCTAGAATAAGCAAAATGGCGTTTTAAATCAAGCGGGGAATTTTACCGGTACGCCGCCGTTTCCAAGCCCGGGAGCGGAGCCCGCCGACCCGTCGCAGCGATGAATCTGACCCGAATCTTTCTCCTTCTGACGCTCCTCTGTCCGGCGCTCGGCGCAATCCGTCCGGCCGCCGGCGCGGAGATCCTTTCACCCGAGGCGGTGCAGAGGGCGATCGACGAGGGAACGCGATTTCTGACCGACCGCCAACGGTCCGACGGCAGCTGGGAAGAGGACGCCTACCGGCAATACGCGCCGGGAACCACGTCGCTCTGCATTTTGGCGCTCCTTTCGGCGGGGATGACTCCCGACGACGGGGCCGTGAGCCGGGGGCTTCATTACATCGAACAGTTCACACCCGAGACGCAGCAGCGGCAGACCTATCCGATCGCGCTTCAGACGATGGTCTTCTGCCAGGCGGACCCCGAAAAGTACCGCGCGCGGATCGAAGAGAATGTCGAAGCGCTCCTGCGCGGGCAGTTCCGGACCGAGAACCCGTACAACGGCGGCTGGTCCTACTCGGATCTCCGGCAGAATTTCAGTTACGCCGCCGCCGACAACTCGAATTCCCAGTTCGCCGTCCTGGCGCTTTACGAGGCGCAGAAGGCGGGGATAGATATTCCCGATGCGGTCTGGAAGGAGATAGAGGAATACTGGATCCGTCTCCAGAACAAGGACGGTTCGTGGGGGTACCGCGCCGTCTACGACCGGAAGGGCGGACAGGGGGGCGCCGGCGTTTCAGCCGCGGCCCGCGGAAGCGGAACCGGCACGGGGAGCATGACGTGTGCGGGGATCGTCGCGCTCTGGGTTTCCGACGCGCTGCGCATTTCGGGGGTTTCCTTCTCGGACGGGACGGTCAACTGCTGTGACGACGGCGTTCAGCCGCGCAACCGTGAGCGGATCGAAAAGGGTTTCGACTGGCTGACCGAGCACTTTTCGGTCCGGAGCAATCCGGGAAGCGGCACCTATCTGTATTACTACCTTTACGGGCTCGAGCGGACGGGCCGGCTGACCGCACGCCGGTTTTTCGGCGATAAGGACTGGTACCGCGAGGGTGCCGACTCTCTTTTGGGGATCAAAAACGAGCTTTCCCGTTCGTGGAAGGCGGGCGCCTCGGGCGAGACGCTCGACACGGTCGCGACATCTTTTGCGCTCCTCTTCCTTTCAAAGGGACGCTGGCCGGTGCTCATCTCCAAGCTGCAATACAACACCCCCGGCTCCGATGCGGAGTGGAACAGGCATCCCGACGACCTCGATCATCTGACCCGCCATATCGAAAGCGCCTGGGGAATGAACCTGACCTGGCAGGTGATCGACGCGGACCGGGCGGCCGCCGCCGACTATCAGCAGACTCCGGTCCTTTCGATTTCCGGCCGCGTCTCGCCCCTGCCCGGCGACCCCGCCGCGCGCCGGGCGCTGGCCGGCAGCCTCCGCGCCTATCTCGAGCAGGGCGGTTTCATTCTGGCCGAAGCGCTCGACGGGGACGAGTCGTTCGAGTCGGGGTTCCGCGAACTGATGGCGCTGATTCTGGAAGGGGACGAGGGGGACGGACTCTACCTTCTTCCCGAAGACCACCCGATCTGGACGGGCGAGGCGAAGGTAAGCCCCGCGTATATCCGTCCGCTGTACGGCGCCGATCTGGGATGCCGTACGAGTGTCGTCCTGATTCCCGCCGCGGAGAGCGGCAGCGGCACGGCTTCTCTTTCGTGCCTCTGGGAGCTGGCCGATCCTCTGCGCCGGGGCCCGGACTATGCAGACTCGGTGGAGGAGCGGATCGGCGCCGCTCTGGCGATCGGGCAGAACATTTTGGCCTACGCGACGGGCCGCGATCTGAAAAACAAGGATGAGGCGGCGGAAGAGGCGGCGCTCCGCGCCGACGGGCAGGAGCAGGGGCCCCGCCGCCGGGAGTTTTACGCGTCGATCCTTTCGCTCGGCCGCGGCTCCCCATGCGCGCCCCGCGCGATTCCCCGTCTGATGGAGAAGATCAGCGAAACGATTCCGGTCCAGACCGCGGTGCGGCAGGTTCGTCCCGAGCCGGACCAGCTGGGAAGCGCGCCGCTTCTTTTCTTTCACGGCCGGCAGGCTTTCGCCTTCACGGCCGGGCAGGCAGCGGCGCTGCGCGATTACTTCGCCTGGGGCGGATTCCTCTTCGCCAACGCGGTCTGCGGGAACGGCCCGTTCGCCGAGTCGTTCGAGACCGAGATGAAGAAAGTCTTTCCCGATGCCCGGCTCGAACCGGTACCGCCCGACGATCCCCTTTTCAGTTCCCTTTACGGGGGGAAGGAGATCAAAACGCTCACCGTCCGCCGCCGGCGCGCCGGCGGATGGGAAGAGCTGCAGGAACCTCCCCGCCTTTACGGAATCAGGCAGGACGGGCGCTGGGTTGTTCTCTTTTCGCCCTATGATGTCAGCTGCGCGCTTGAAGCGCGCATGCAGAGCACATGCCCCGGTTACACGCCCGAAAGCGCGTATGACCTTTCGGTCAACATTGTCCTCTATGCGCTGGAACACCTGTAACGAGTTTCGGTCATGTTACAGCGCGCCGTTTCTCGTCCGCACCGCGGCGCGAGAGGAAGATCAGGTAAGGGGATGACAGAGGATGTTCAGCGCCGCCAGTATCGAGACGGCCGTCCGGGAGAACAGCCTGAGATCCTTTCTGTTCACGATAAAAAACGCCGACGCGGCGATAGTCCCGGCGATACGCCGAGACTTCCGGGTGTCTTGCCGCGCGTTCCTTCCTGTGATTTTATTTCGCAGACATTGCGGCCGCGCCTGTCAACTGATGAACGGAAGGCATACATCAAGAATCCTTTCGGTGATCGTGCGGCACGGTATGAAGGGAATGCCGAGAATGTTCCATGACAACAGCAATAAAAGGGTCACCCGGGACAGTTTCTTAAGCTCGCTTTCGTTTAAGACGAAAAACGCCAGGACAGCAATACATGCGATGATGCACGCCGTCCAGTGAATCGGACGGTAGACGGCGCTGGGCACGACCGTTCTCAGACCGTCGTGGAACGGACAGAGAATTCCAACGGCGATCAGAACGATGTTCAGAGTTTTTTGCCGAGAGAGAACCTTGTCACGGATCAGCGAATAGATCAGCAGGGCTATGAACAGGGCAAGTTCGATAGCGATAAATACGGGAGTGTGCCAGCCCGTGAGCTTTTCGGCAAGGACTGAGAGCAATACGACAAACGCCCCGAAAAACGGAGCGAGAACTGCGGCGGCGATCAGAAAAATCAACA
>JAGCAH010000094.1 GCA_017652805.1 Thermoguttaceae bacterium
AGAGCGCAACGAATGGGCGCACCCTTTTCCGACGTCGCCGTAACCGGCGACGACCACGACTTTTCCCGCGACCATGATATCAGTGGCGCGTTTGATTCCGTCGGCCAGCGATTCGCGGCATCCGTAGAGGTTGTCGAATTTACTCTTGGTGACCGAATCGTTGACGTTGATCGCGGGGACCTTCAGCGTTCCCCGTTCGGCCATCTGATAAAGGCGGTGGACGCCGGTCGTCGTCTCCTCGGAAAGCCCTTTGATTCCCGGAAGGAGATGCGCGTATTTCGGCGTGTGAACCATGACCGTCAGGTCGCCCCCGTCGTCGACGATCAAATTCAGCGGCTGGCCGTCGTCGAAGACGAGGGTCTGTTCGATGCACCAGTCATATTCGGCGTCGGTCTCCCCTTTCCAGGCGTAGACCGGAACCCCGGTCGCGGCGATCGCCGCCGCGGCGTGATCCTGGGTCGAGAACTTGTTGCAGCTGCTCCACTGAACGCGGGCGCCGAGCGCGGTTAGCGTTTCGATCAGAACCGCGGTTTGGATCGTCATGTGGAGGCATCCGGCGATTCTCGCCCCGGCCAGCGGTTTGGAGTCGGAATATTTGCGGCGCAGCGCCATCAGCCCGGGCATTTCGTTTTCGGCCAGACGGATCTCTTTCCGGCCCCAATCGGCCAGCGATGAATCGGCGATTTTATAGGGGAGTTTTTTCTCCGAAGGGCTCATCGGTTTTTTCCTTTCGCGTCAGGTCGTTCCCGCGCCGTGCCGGAGTTGCGGCGCGGCAGAAGGGGAAACAGTTTGCGAGACTTCCCGCCCGACGGAAGGTCTTCCGCGGGTGAAAAGTCTCGCTTTTGAGTATACCACGATACGGATTTTCATCAACGGCGAATTTCACGCGCCGAAGGCGGACTCATTCGCATTCGAGCATTCGTTCCAGCGCCAGGCGCGCTCCGGCGGCGATCGACTCGTCGACCGAAACGTGTCCCGTCGGTTTCCCTTCGTCAAGCGCGGAGAGCGTCTCGCAGAGTTTCGCCAGCGTGATCTTTGCCATATTCGGACAGAGGGGCTCCTCCGGCGAAAGGGGGTAGATCCTGCGATCGCGGTATCCGTTTTTCGCGCTTTCGACGAAACGCCGCTCGGTACCGACCCCCCAGACCGAGCCGGGTTCGCTTCCGGCGATCACGTCGAGAATCCGTTTGGTCGATCCCGCCTCATCGGCGGCGAAGACCACGTCGCGCCGACATTCGGGGTGAACCACGATCTTCCCGCCGGGATGGTCGTCCCGGAACTTGGCGAGATGACGCGGCAGGAACTGCTGGTGAACCGGACAGAACCCTTTCCAGAGAATGATCCTCGCGCGGCGAAGGTCCTCGGGCGTGTTTCCTCCCAGGGGGAGTTTCCCCTTTTCGGCGAGCTTCCTGGCCGTTTGGTTCGGGAGGAACGCGAACCGTTCCAGCTGCGAAGTCATTTCGAGCATCGTCGAATTGGCGTGATGCCAAAAGAGGATCTCCTCGTCCGGAATCCCGAACTTCACGGCGGTGTTTTCCCCCAGGTGCTCGTCGGGGAGGAAGAGAACGCGTTTCTTTTCCGAAAAGGCGCGGCGGAGAACCTTGTCGGCGTTCGACGAGGTGCAGCAGAAGCCGCCCCGCTTTCCGCAGAACGACTTGATCGCCGCCGACGAGTTGACATAGGTGATCGGGGCGATATCGTCGACGTCAACCTCTTCGGCCATTTCGTTCCACGCCTCTTCTACGCCGTGAAGGGTCGCCATGTCGGCCATCGGGCATCCGGCATTGAGGTCGGGGAGGAGAACTTCCACCGGCCTTTCGCGTTGGGCCAGACGGTTCGGCGCGTTAGCGAGCATGTCGGCGGTTTCGGCCATGAAGTGGACGCCGCAGAAGACGATCACGTCGCACCCGTCCCGTTGGGCGGCCTCTTTGCTCAGTTTGAACGAATCCCCCACCACGTCAACGTGCGCCAGAATTTCCGGTCTCTGGTAGAAGTGTCCCAGGATACAGAGGCGTTCTCCCCATTTGGCTCTGATCGCTTCGATCTTTTCGGCCAGAATCCGAAGTTCGTTTTCCATCGCGTTTCTCCCTTCTTCGGCGGACTTTTCGACAGCGCCTTCTCGGCGGAAACAGGTCAAGCCGCCGTCCTCCTCCCCGTTCGGCGAGGGCCGAAACGGGGACCGGAAAAGACGGCGGGTATACTTTCGGAGATTAAACGATATAATAACGGGAAACCAAAATATTGCAAGAAGATTTCAAATTTCAAAAGGAAGGATGAAGCGCGGAATGAGTGAAGAAGAAAAGAAGTGCTGCGGCGGTCAGGATCAGTGTGACGAACAGAAAGAGTGCTGCGGCGGCCGTCATGATGAGGAGCACTCCTGCGGCTGCGGATGCGGCCATCACCACCATGACGCGGGCGAAGGGAGCGCTCCGCGCGACGTCCCGCTTCCTCCTCCTTCGCTGGTGACATTGGCCTCGTCGATCGCCACTCAGGCGATGGTTTCGATGGGAGTTTTCCCGAACCCCGCGACCGGGAAGAGCGAATTCTATTTCAACCAGGCGAGTCACCTGATCGACACGATCGACCTTCTCATCAAAAAAACCGAGGGGAACCGGACCGACGAGGAGACCCGTACCCTGACCGGCGTTCTGAGCGAACTTCAGATGCTCTTCGTTGCCGCTCAGAACGAGAAGAACCGCCGTGACAGCGAGTCGTGATACGAGCCGTGTTAAAATTGGCAAGATGGGGCGGTTTCACGTGAAAAGGGCGGGCTAAGGCAAAATAGACAAGTTCTAAATGAAAAAGAAGAGCCGACAGAAACCTGTCGGCTCTTCTTCATTTTTCAGCCTTCGGCAGATCTGATCAGTTTCCGGCGGGTCCGGGCATCGTGCCGCCCATCGGATAACCGGACGAAGAGGTTCCGCAGGGATCGCACGGATTGCAGGTCGGCTGGGTGCTGCAGGGATTGCACGCGTTGGTGACCGCCGAACACGGATTACACCCGGAGGAGTAAACCATCTGCGCGTCCATGATCGGGGCGGGAGCCGGTGCATTCACGGGAGTGCCGCCTAAACCGGAAGCGATCGGGACGCGAGATCCGTTGCGGGTGAAGCAACTTGACATTGAACCGCAGCCGCAACCGACCATCGAGACCATCAGGGCCAGCGAGCAAACGACAGCTAATTTTCTCATATCTGTTATCTCCGAAGGGAAAAATGACTGCGGGGAACCGACAGGGGAAAGCTCCCTTCCACCAGGAGCCTAATACCTTTCGGGGCATCCCGCCATCCTATCATCGACCGTAAAAACACGGATACGAACCGGCAATATCCCGGCACTCTCCGGTATTCAACTTTACACCGATTATCGAAAAAACCAATAGTCTGATGCAGTTTTTGAAGGAGATTTCGGAGGGATTTTTCAATCCCCCCCGTGATAATCGTTACCACCGCCAGAACCGGCTCGGAAACCGTTATTTCAGGTTTAACCGTTAATCTTTAACATTGGGGAATCCCTTTTTCCGTTTTTATCTCGAGAAACCGAAAGAATCGTTAAAATCTGAAAACCAAATAACCGTTCATAATCGAGAAGGACCCTATACCGGTCTGTCAGGATAGACGTTATTCTTTGCCACGAAGGGTAAGTTATGAACAAGCTTTCCATGTTTTTCAAGAAACACCCGCTCCTTGCGCTTTTTCTGACCTCGGCCATCACAATATGCTTAATCAACCTGGCGATCACGCTTCAGGCGAAGCGGTTCGGACCCGAAGTTGAAAACAACCCGAACTCCTGGAATTTCACGGAATCGACCACGGCTCCGCCCAGGGAGCTTCCTTCTCCCGTGACGGTGAAAGAGAGCGTGTCGCCGGTTCAGAGCGATGCTCCGGCAATTCCCCACCCGAACGAAGTTTCCGCGTGGTCTGACAATAGAGCCTCCTCGTCCGAGGAAATTTTCTTTGACACCACCGAAAACGAAACGGGATCGATTGGTTCGGAGCTGGCCGGATCACCCGTCCTCTCCGCCGAAACGGTTCCGGCGGAAACCGCTTCCGTCGAGAATGGGGTAAACGAAGAGGAGGTGTTCCGGTTCGCCTCGAGCGAAGACGCGACCGACGCGAATACCGTCCCGTCCGCCGAGATTTCGGAATCGACCGACACAGTTGAATTTTTCGCTGATACCGAAGAGCACGGCGGGCCCGCCAATCCTGCGCGGACCTCCGCCGAAGCGACTTCGGATCAGATCGCCGACACCGAGTCGCCCTCCGAAGAGCTCGATAATCTCGCGGCCGACACTGAGACGTCTGAAACACATGAATCGGAACATGTTGATTTCTTCGCCGATGAGACGGTTGATGACATCGTCGCCCCGGTTCGGGAAGAGGACGTCGCCGCCGATCCATCTGTCGAAAATCTTTCGGAATCTCCCGCCGATGAACCCGCGCCTCAGGTCGCCGAGGAATCTCAGGCTTCTCAGGAAGAGGAGAAGGTCGACTTCTTTGACAATATCGCCGTTTCGGGTCCCGACGAACTGACCACGACCGATCTGAATTGGATTCCGGCCGACCCGGGCAAACAGAGCGCGAAAACCGAAGAGGTTTCCGCGGATGATCAAAGCGACCTGGGGTGGGAGCTGGTCGACAGCGACGAGGCCGCTTCTTCGGACGCGAAGGTTTACGAGCCGCACGAACCGAACAAGATGGTTGCCGAGAACTTCGACTCTCAGGCAGAAGCGGCTCCCGAGGTCGGCACGGTCGACAGCGTCGCCGAGAACAAGGTTGATGCCGTCGGAGAGCCCGCGCCTGCTTCCGAAGCGGTCGTCGCCGAACCGAAGGCTGACGCACTGGTTGCCGAAAATACCAACGCCGTCGCCCCGGCCGAAGCCGCCGCCGCGGAATCGAACGTGACGGAAGTCAATTCCGCACCGTTCCCCTCAAAGCGCTGCTACTGCACGCGTACGTTCAGTGAAAGAACCGCCGAGCCTGTCGAAACGGCGTCTCTTCCGGCCGACGGCGAAACGGCCGAAATAGCCGAAATAGCTGAAACCGCCAAGGTGAGTGAAACGGTCGAGCCGACGGAAACCGCCGAAGTGATTGAAACCGCCGAACCGGTTGAAACCGAACCGGCCGCGGCTCCGGAGACTGCCGTCGCTGCGGCTCCCGCCGCACGCGGAACCGAAGTCTGGGCGATCAGCACCGAAAACCTTTCCGGCTATTCCGTTCAGCCGAATCAGCTCTACTGCTGGCGTGCCGAAGCGGGGCAGTTCATTGGTTCCAGTGTCAACGAATATAAAGAGACTCTTACCGCCGACGTTCCGACGGTCATCCTGATTCACGGGAACATGACCGACTGGAGCGGTGCGCTTCGCCACGCGCAGTCACTCAAAAGGCGGATCGATCAGATGCGCACCCGTCAGCAGATCGAAGTTCCGTATCGTCTGGTGATCTGGAAATGGGCTTCGGAACGCCAAGATCAGCGGATTCGTTCCGACAGCCAGTACAAGGCGTTCCTGGCCGATCTGAACGGGTTCTATCTGGCGTCGTTCCTCAGCGCGATCAACGGGGTCGGCAGCGACGTGACGATTCTCGGATTCAGTTTCGGCGCGCGCACGATCGGCTGTGCGCTTGAACTGATGGCGGGAGGTTCGGTCTACGGGCGGGTCCTGCCGGAAGAACAGCGCTATGTTGCCGGGAACCGCTACCATGCCATCCTTCTGGCCGGGGCGTGTAACTACGGTGATTTCAGCGTTCAGGGTCAGTACGCGCACGGCAGCAACCTGATTTCGAGCATGATCAACGTCTTTAATCCGGTCGACAACGCCCTGAGCTTCTATCCGCTACTTTACGGTCCGGCCGGTCCGCAGGCGATCGGTGTTGCCCCGATTGATCCCAAAACGGTGGCATCGTCGTTCAAGAACCGCCTCTGGTCGATCAATTCCTCCGGCTACGGCGCGCAGCACAACTTCGACAATCTCCTCTACTCGATCTCCGACCCGCTCCTCGGGAACATGATCTATGCGGGGAAGATCTGGAGTGCGGCCGACGCGATTCCGGCGGTCAGCGACGGAGTGGTTGACCCGTCGGTGAAGGAGAAGTCGGATGCGGAGTCCGCTCAGGCCGAAGAGGAGAAGATTGTCGCCGAGAATC
>JAGCAH010000095.1 GCA_017652805.1 Thermoguttaceae bacterium
GAAGGGTGCGGACGCGAAAACGCCCCGACGACAAAAGCCCCGCTTGCGGCTTTTGTCGTCGGGGCGTTTTCGCGTCCGCACCCTTCCGGCGGAGCCGGGCCGACCGGTTCACGCCGGACTAAGGATTCGGATACTCGTACGCGCCGATATCGACGATTCCGTTGATAATCCGGTCGTTCCCGGCAATATCGGTTTCCGTTTCGACGGCATCGTTCGTTCCGGCGTCTATCGCGGGACTCTCCGGAGCGAGCGAGAGGTCAAGCTCGTCGGCGTTGACGAGTCTCCAATTCTCGACGTTCCGATCTTCCCCAACGACTTCCTCGAATTTCGGCGCGGTCACAAACCCGGGATCGGAACCAATAATGTTGTTCTTTCGGGGATAGGAGCTTACGATATAAATATCGCTCCCCGTTTTGGACTGATTCAACGCGACAATCGAATTTTCGACCGTCTGCGTAGCGCTTTTGTTGTTGTAAACGCCGCCGCCGAGTCCGGTTGAGGCATTCCCGGCAATCGTCGAATTGACGATCTTCAGCGAAGAGCTGTTGATATTCCCGATCCCGCCCCCGTTGACGCCGCTGATATTGTCTTTAACCACCGTATTGATCAATTTCAGCTTGGCGTGATCGCTGTTACAAATACCGCTTCCCGTTCGACCGGCGTAATTCTTCGTGACCGTCGAATTCGTAACGGTCATCGTGCCGCCGCTGTTCATGATCCCGCCCCCGCCGCTGATCTGGCCGACGGCGGAATTGCCGTAAATGAGGCAGTCGGTGATCTGTATCACTCCGAGGTTGGAAATACCGCCCCCCGACTTGTCGACCGCTTTCCCCCCGGTAATTGTCAGACCGATCAGTTTGACCGAATACCGAACGCTCTTGCAGGCCGTGCGGAAAACCCGGCTCTTTCCGCCGGCGTCGATCGTGATACCGCCGATCGACGCGGCGTCGATCGTGATCCCTTTGGAAATATCAAGCTGGACGCCGCTTAGCCTGATCGTACCGCCCGTGAGCGATTCGTCAAACGTGATCGTCTCACCGGCGCGAACATTCTCGATCGCCTCGCGCAGCGAAACCTCGCCGTCTTCGGCGTCAACGCTATCGAGGAGCGTCGTCACGACGTTCCAAGTCGTTCCGGATTCCCGCGAATCGATCGATTTCGTCTGAATGAAATCGGCCGCAACGACTTCCGGTTCCGAACCTTCGGCATTTTCCTGGTATTCATACGCACCGATATCAACCGCCGCGGCTCCGCCGTGAGCGCCGACAATACGCGGACGACCCGCCCGATCGGTTTCGGTCTTAACGAAATCGTTCGTCCCGGCGTCGATCGCCGCACTCCCGGCGGCGAGCGAAAGATCGAGGCTCTCGGCATTGACGAGTTTTCCCGATTGAAAAACGGGGCCGGCGACAAACCCGGGATCCGTTCCCACAATGTTGTGACTTCCGGAATACCGACCGACCACATCGACGTCGTCCACCGGATTCGCGGCATAGTTGAGCGCGACAATCGAGTTGGTGAGTTTAAATTTCCCGTCACACGAAATCCCGCCGACACTTTCGTTTTCGGCCATTGCGCTGTTTCCCGTAATCGTCGAGTTGAGAACGGTGAGTTTGCCGTAACTTTCAATCCCGCCGACGTAACCGTACTGGGCATTGTTGCCCGAGTTCCCCGCAATGACCGAGTTTACGATGGTAAGCTCGCCCCCCTGATTCTGAATCCCGCCGCAGCTGTCCCCCGCGGAATTGCCCGAAACGGTCGAATTCGTAATGGTCATCTTCACCGACTCGGAAAAAGCGCCGCAGATCCCGGCACCGGTCAACTTCACTCTGTTACCCGATATCGTCGAGTTTTCAATATCCAGTCTGCCGGCAGGACCGATGAAAATGCCGCCGCCGTTCGGGCCTTTCGCGGAATTCTCCGATACGGTCGAGCCGAGGATCTCCAGGGAATAACTGCGGTCGTCGTTGCCGAACTGACCGCCGCAGTTGATCCCGCCGCCGAGACAGGTCGCCTCATTCTCTGAAACGTCGGAGTCGATGATCGTCACGTCCCCCGCCTCGCAGAAGATCCCGCCGCCGTTCCCGTCGGCGGTAAACGCGTCATCCGACTCCGGAGCGTTCGGGTCAATCGAGAAGTTACCCGCGATCTTCGAACCGACAACCGTCAGCGAACCGTCCAGGTTAAAAATCCCGCCGCCGTTCACAGACGACGAATTATCCGAAACCGTAACGTTCCGAATCGTCAGGTCGCCGGAAATCTTGCAAATTCCCCCGCCGTTTTCGACGTCTCCCCCTCCCGTGATATCCAAATTGATCAGCTCGACGGAGTTTTCCCGGCCGATGTCAATAAAGAAGACCCTACTCTGTCGTTTCGCGTTGATCGTGACATTCCCCGACACGGCATCGATGGTCATTCCCTTTCTGATTTCAAGCTCCGAGCCGTTGAGGATAATCTCCTTCCCGCCCATCGCGTCGACGAAATTGATACGATCACCCGACTGAGCGCGTCCGATCGCCTCGCGCAGCGAAACGACTTCGTCGTCCGCCGCCCAGCTCTCGGGATCCTCCGCAGTATTGACAAGCCAGACCTTCGGCCCCACCGATGCCGCGGGCGTATCCTCATCCTCGGAAGCCGCCCAAACGCCGGCCGCGGCGAAAAAAGAGACCGCCGCGAAGGCAAACGATAAAACAGAGATGGCGGAAAACCTCATTCCCCCTTCATGAGATCTCACCCGAGACGGAGCGGTTTCCAATTCCTTCTTCATATTCACATTCCCAATCAACGGAACGGACCGGAAGCCGGCCGCGTTCGTTTTTAAAACGCCGGAATCACCTTTGCCGAAACTCTTTCCGAAAGTGAAGGCCGCGGGAGGAAACAAAAACAAACGGGGAATACCAAACAAAGCGTCGGCGATGTTTGGACGGGAGAAAAACTGTTCGGCTCAGCGGCGGACGCTGCCCTCTTACGGCCGAATCCAAACAATCCCACCCTTTTTTACAATATCCTACGACAAAGTCAATCCTGAACATCCTTCGACGGAGATGGGCTAAGAGGAAGCCGACAGCCAAAGGAAAACAAACGACTGCGCACCCGGTCATACCGTTTTCCCTCCTTTTCAGCCGTCCAAAACGCCCGACTCCCGCGGATCCTTCCAATTGATAGAACACCGCCGCCGCGCCCAGGTTGCGGACAAAAGAGAAATTTTGGCGACTGACCCCGATCCGCGCCGAAGAACCGATGATCAATGTCGAAAAAGACCGGCCGCACGTTACCGTTCTTTCCGCCGTTTCCCGGGCCGCCTCCGGCATTCCCGTAGTGTAAAAACCGTTTGAGTGGGATGAGGATCAAATCTCTGAAAGGTCTGAAATGATAATGATTTCGGGATCCGCCGGAAAGGACCGGACGAAAACCTCACCCCCGTTTCCCATCGGAAGAAACGAAGCGGGGGACGCGTTCCCGACATTCGGCGGCGCGGTCCGCCCCCTCAGCTCTTGTGCCAGACGAACCGGTTCACATAGTCGGTGTAGCCCAGGATAATCCGAGCCACCTTTTCGGAAACGTTCGGCATTGAGTAGTCCGCCACCGGACGGAGGGTCCGCTCGGCACCGCGCTTCTGATCTTTCAGAATCGTCAGGGCGTTTTCAATCCGCGGCCACGAGTAGCCGGTCAGGATCGCGCCCCCTTCTTCCATCGCTTCGGGGCGTTCGTGGGCGGTGCGGATGTTGATCGCCGGGAAGTTCAGAATTGACGACTCCTCGTTGATCGTGCCGCTGTCCGAAAGAACCGCGTGGGCGTGTAACTGAAGCGCGTTGTAGTCGTGGAAACCGAGCGGCTTCATCAGCTCGACCAGGGGACTTAACTCGGCGCCGGAACTCTCGATTCGTTTCCGCGTGCGCGGATGGGTCGAAAAGATGATCCGCTCGCCGTAGCCGGCCAGACGGCGGAGCATTTCCAAAAGCCCCTCGAACTGTCGCGGGTCGTCGATGTTCTCTTCCCGGTGCGAACTGATCACGAAATATTTCTCCGGTTCGAGCCCGAGCCGCGCAAGGACGTCTGACTTCTCGATCTCCGGCCGGTAGTAGTTCAGGACTTCATACATCGGGCTCCCCGTCTTGATCACGCGGTCGGGAGGGAGTCCTTCCCGAAGGAGATATTCCCGCGAAATGTCGGAATAGGGAAGGTTGATATCGCTGATATGATCGACCACTTTCCGGTTGATCTCTTCCGGGACGCGCTGATCGAAACAGCGGTTCCCCGCCTCCATGTGGAAGACCGGCACCTTCCGCCGTTTGGCGGGATACGCCGCCAGGGCGCTGTTGGTGTCTCCTAAAATGAGGAGCGCGTCCGGCTTTTCGGCGGCGAGAACCGCGTCGACCTTGGCGATAATCGCGCCGACCGTCTCCGAAGCGTTATGTCCCGCGGCGGCGTCGAGGAAATAATCCGGACGGCGAAGCTGGAGATCGTCGAAAAAAATCTGGTTCAGCTCGTAGTCATAGTTCTGACCCGTGTGGATGATCTTATGGTCGAAGTAACGGTCGAGCGCGGCGAGAACGCGCGAAAGACGAATAATTTCGGGTCGGGTTCCGACGACGGTCATCACCTTCATTTTGGGGTCTCCGTAGGTTTTTCCGGTTGAACCGGCAGAAAAAAGGTATCGGGCTTTTCGGGATCGAAAGGTTCGCTGGCCCACATCACCGTGACCATATCGCTCTCACCCAGATTTTCGATATTGTGCGTATAACCGGGAGGGATATCGACCACGCGCAGATCGTCGCCGCCGACGTAATATTCGGTCACTTCGTTTGAATCGATTGGCCGAAACCGGATCACGCCGGTTCCCGAAACGACCAGGAACTTTTCGTTTTTGGTGTGATGCCAGTGGTTCCCCTTCGTGATATGGGGTTTGGAAATGTTGACGGAAACCTGTCCGCGGTCAGCCGTTCGGATCATCTCGGTAAACGAGCCGCGCTCGTCGACGTTCATTTTCAGGGGATACGCGAACGCGTCGGTCGGCAGAAAACTTAAATAGGTGGCGTATAACTTAGCGGTAAACGGGTCGGAAAGGTCGGGAACCGTTCTGGTTGCGCGCGACTCTTTAAACGAGTAGAGCGCGGCGGTAATCTCGCCGAGCGTCGCCCGATGAACGACCGGAACGGCGCAGTAGCCGCCCGAGCGGGTCGGCTTGCCCGCCAGGGCGCGCAGAAGCTCGTCGACCACGTCGTCGATATACGCGAGGGTCAGCGTCGCCGCCGGGTCGCGGACGGTGATCGGCAGGTCGGACGCGATATGGTGGCAGAAAGTCGCCACCGCGCTGTTGTAATTCGGACGGCTCCATTTGCCGAACAGGTTCGGGAACCGGTAAACGTAGACCGGAGCGCCGGTTCGGCGCGCGTAGTCGAACATGAGCTCTTCGCCCGCGCGTTTCGATGCGCCGTACGGGTTGTCTAGCTCCGCCTGAATCGACGACGAAATCATGACCGGCGCATGGCTGGCACTCCGTTCGAGCAGATCGAGAAGCCGATCTGTCAGATCGCGGTTCACCTTCATATAATCGGCGGGATCGGTCGGCCGATTAACCCCCGCCAGGTGAAAGACGAAATCGGCCGTGCGCGCGTAGTTCTCGAGAAGTTCCGGCGGCGTATCAATATCGTAACGAAAGAGCTCCAGATCGGGAGAAACGAGCGGATGACGCGCTTTCCCCAGCCGAATGTTTTCGAGCTGCACGCAGAGGTTCTTTCCCAGAAACCCGCCCGATCCGGTTACCAGAACTTTCACCGCAATCTCCCGTTTGACAGAAGTGGCCGCAACCAGGGACCCGTCGACCTAAGTCGGTGCCTAGGCCCCTTTCCACATGTAAACCTGACCGAGCCTTCGCGCGCCTTCTCAGACGTCGAGGTTCTTCACTTCCAGGGCGTTCTGCTCGATGAATTCACGGCGCGGCTCGACGCTGTCCCCCATCAGGATGCGGAACAGGTCGTCGGCGGCGGAGGCGTCTTCCATCGTGATCTGAACCAGCGAACGGTTTTTCGGATCGAGCGTCGTCTCGCGAAGTTCTTCGGGGTCCATTTCTCCCAGACCTTTGAACCGCGTGATGATGAAGCCCTTTTCTCCGGAATGACGGATCGCCGTCAGAAGTTCGCGCAAATCGTCAATCCCCGTCTCCGAATCCCCTTTTCGCAGGTAGTAACGGGAACCTTCCAGACCGGTACGCTTTTCGGGAATCAGGGCGTTGATCTCAAATCCCATTTCGCGCAGGTCAGCCAGCTGACGGTTGAGCGAACGAACCTCGTGCAATTCGGTGATATGCAGACCGCGGTCGCCCAGATCTTCCCCTTCGGCATTGAGAGGCGCATCGCCGCCGCTCAGCGCCGAGCCGAGACTGTCGTGGCTGGTCAGCTTTTCGACCGATTCCCCTGTTTCGGCTTCGATCTTCGAGGTGAACTCGTCCAGCTCGCGCCGGGTCAGGAACCAGTGCTCTTCTTTCTTCCAGAAAACGTGATAGTAGGGGAGCCGAGCGGTCTGTTTGTCTTGCCGGGCGGCATGTTCGCGCAGACTGATCCCGCGCCGTTCGAGCGCCTGAATCGAGTCTTCGATCTGACTGAGCGTCTTACAGAGGTTGCCGAGCGCTTCCCCTTCGATCAGACGGCCGTCCTGCGGATCGAAGGCGGCGCCGGCGATCCCGCTTTCGAGAAGTTCGCGCCGCATCTCTTCGTCGGTCTGAACGTAGCGCGGCGCCGCGTTCTTGCTCCCCTTCTTACGAACCTTGTAAAGGGGCGGAAGCGCGGCATAGACGCAGCCGGCCTGAACCAGACGGTACATCTGCCGATAGAAGAAGGTCAAAAGGAGCGTACGGATATGCGAGCCGTCGACGTCGGCATCGGTCATGATCACCACCTTGCCGTACCGGCGTTTGGTAAGATCGACCTCGTCGCCGATCCCGCAGCCGAGCGCGGTGATCATACTCTTGACTTCTTCGTTCGCCAGGACTTTGACCTCACGCGCCTTGTAGGCGTTGATCACCTTACCGCGCAGAGGAAGGATCGCCTGAAATTCGCGGATTCGCCCCCCTTCGGCGCTCCCGCCCGCCGAGTTCCCCTCGACCAGGTAGAGTTCGCACTTTTCCATCTCACGGCTTGAGCAGTCGCGGAGTTTCCCCGGCATCCCGCCGTGATTGAGCGCCCCTTTCCGCTCGCGGACGAGCATGCGCGCTTTTCGGGCGCTCTCGCGCGCCTCGGCGGCAAGAATCGCCTTCTTCACAATCAACTGCGCCGACTGCGGATGTTCTTCCAGGTATTTCGAAAGACCGTCCCCCACGATCGAGTTGACGATCCCTTCGACTTCCCCGTTGCCGAGTTTGGTTTTCGTCTGCCCCTCAAACCGGGGGTTCGGAACCTGAGTCGAAATGACCGCGGTCAGCCCTTCCCGGAAATCTTCCCCCGACAGAACCTGATTCTTAAAGAGGTTCTGCGCCTTGCCGTAGTTGTTCAGACATCGGGTCAGGGCGCTTCGGAACCCCGAAAGGTGCGTCCCCCCCTCGTGCGTGAAGATGTTGTTGACATACGAACGGACGTTTTCGGTATATTCCGACGTGTACTGAATCGCGATTTCAACGCGAACGCCTTCGCTTTCCCCCGAAAGGAAAATCACGTCGGAATGGATCGGCTCGGCCGACCGGTTCAGGTTGTGAATGAAGTCGATCAGACCGTTTTCATACTCAAACGTTTCTCCCTGGCCGGTTCGCTCGTCCTTATAGGCGATCTTCACTCCGTGGTTCAGGAACGCCAGGTCTTGCAGACGGCGGTAGAGGTTGTTGTAGTCGAACTTGGTGTCGGGGAAGATCTGCGGGTCGGGCTTAAAAGTGGTCTTCGTACCGTGTCCGTCGGTCTTTTCCATCCTGCTGATATCGCCGGTCGGTATCCCGCGCTCATACTCCTGCTGCCAGACGTAGCCGTCGCGCCGAACTTCGACCACACACCATTCCGAAAGGAAGTTGACCACGGTCACGCCGACCCCGTGAAGCCCGCCCGACGTCTGATACGCCCCTTTGCTGAACTTGCCGCCGAATTTCAGGACGGTCATGACCCCTTCCAGGGTCGACTTTTTCAGGTCGGGGTGGATCTCAACCGGAATCCCGCGGCCGTTATCTTCGACCGTGACCGACCCGTCGCTGTTGATCGTCACCGAAATCGTATTGGCGAACCCGGCCAGCGCCTCGTCAATCGAGTTATCGACCACCTCGGTCACCAGGTGGTGCAGACCGCGCGTACCGGTATCGCCGATATACATCGCCGGACGGATCCGGACGTGTTCGCGGTCGCTCAGATGTTCCAGGTCTTTGGCGGTATACGAATCGTTGGCGTGAGGGGCCGTCATGGCGGGCTGCTGATGATCGGAAGGTTGCGGGGTATTTTCGGACATGGTTGTTTCCGTTTCAGTTGTTAATCAAGGTAAAGCGAATCTCGCGGATTTTTTCTTCGGGGAGCGCCAGACGCATCCGGCGGAGAATCTCCCCCTTATAGAAGGCGAACTCGGACATCAAGGGGGCGTCGGTCACGCTGATCCTCAACACACCCCCCCGCAAGCCGAGAATCCGGTACGAATCATCGATAGAAAAACCGGTTTCGTCCCGCGGGAAGAGGTCGGTCAGAACATTTCGAAACGCCTCCTGAAACCGCCCGGACGAAAGTTTCCGCCCGAGCCCGTAACGGGCGATGATCTGCGGCAGGATATTCCCGATCGGCGTCGGCCTGGATCGGCGCGCTCCCGGTTTCCCCTCGACCATTCGGCGGTAACCGAGCGCGTCAACCGTCTCGTTCGGGTTCCCCGTTCCCTTCTTGCGGGACGGGACTCGGCGTCTTTCCGACTTGCCCATAAAAGTGACTTACTCTCCTTGCTTCGAGAGACTCCACAGCACCCCTTATTTTACCAAAATTTCGGATTTTTAAAAGGCGAAAACGAGGGGAAAACTCAAACTTTTCTGTATTTCAAAATGGAGTAAAAAAGAGGATTTCCCCCCGGAAAAGAGGGAAAAACGCCCAGCGCGAACCGACGAAAAACCGGCGTCCCGAAAAGGACGCCGGAAGATCGATTTATTGGACGCCGCCGGGGCGGAGCCGTCTCTACGCGAGGTGGTCGTAATGTTTGATTTTCATCAGTTCGCCGTCTTTCAGGGCCGAGGCGTGCGCCACGATCCCCGGAACCGTCAGGTTCAGCGCCATCGCGACGTCGACCGTCGGACGGCGGCCGCGCAGAAGCGCGTCAATGAAGTCGCACATGAGCGGGCCGTGCGAACCGCCGTGATATCCGCCCTCGACCCCTTCGGGGAGAGCGGGCATCGAAGGATCGACCGAGGCGGCAAGTTCGCGGGCGGCGTCGGTCTGCGGCTGGAAATTGTCACCGTCGAACCCGCCGATCTCGCCCCGCATCCGCCCGGTTTCGGAACCCCAGGCGCCGCACGAATCCCAGCTGACTCCCATTCGCGCCATTCCCCCTTCTTCGGTCCGGAAGAGGGCGATTTCGGTCCCGAACGGGTTGTCGTACGGATTGGCTCCCTTCTGGTACTCTTCGAGAATACTCGGCATCCCCATACACGAAACTTCGGTGAACCCCTTGCCGGTCACCGTCGTATAGTACGCGTTCGAGTGGGTCGGGTACCATTGCGGCGGAAGCCCGCGGCGCCAGTCTTTGTAGCCGGGAAGGGTTCCGCACCCGTAATGGAAATATTCCCCCTCGGTGTAGATCATCTTCCCGAACGCCCCCGCACCGTAGAGTTGACGGGCGGCGTACGCCCCGGCACGGAACGCGGTCGTCTCGAACATCGCGTAGGTCAGACCCGTCTCTTTGACCGCTTCGTAAAGGCGGTCGGCATCTTCCAAACTCCCCCAACAAGCGGGAACGGCGCTGGCGACATGCTTACCGTGTTTCAGAGCGGCGATCACATGATTGACATGGCTCGGCGCGTCGGTCGCCACGAAGACCGCTTCGATATTGTCGTCTTTCACCATCTCTTCGAGCGAAGGATATTTATTTCCGCATTTCGCTTTCTGCGCCAACCCTTCGCACCGGTCGGGAAAGAGGTCGGTCACGGCAACGACTTCGACGTTGGGATGATTCTGAAAATAGAACTGGCTCGCAAACTCACAGAGACCGAACCCGGCAAGCCCGACCCGAATTTTGCGGTCGGTGTCCATCTTCCAGACTTTGGTGCGGTCAGCTTCGACAAGATGTTCAAAACCTTCGATCTGGTTAAGTTCCTGGCCGTAAAGAGCCCCCAGACCTAAAGACGCAAAACCCGCGGCTGTCAGGAATGAACGACGACTGAGTGAACGATTCATTGGTTTCCTTTCTGATTGAAAGATTGAACGATTCCCCAGTCCCCGCTTCATTGGTCATCTGACCGCCGCGGTATTTCGCATAACCAAACCCTTTGGTTTCGAGTGACCGAATCATTCGGTTCCGACCAAACTGGGGTTTATTGGTTATAACAAAACTGAAAAAGGATTCAAGCTCTCAATCAGGCTTTTTTGGCGCAGGACTTGCAGCCGGCTTTGGCGCAGGCCTTTTTGGCCGGAGCGGCTTTCTTGGCCGGAGCGGCTTTGGCGGCGACTTTTTTAGCCGGAGCGGCTTTCGCGGCGGCTTTCGGCGCGGCGGCCTTCTTGGCCGGGGCGGCTTTCGCGGCGGCTTTCGGCGCGGCGGCCTTCTTGGCCGGGGCGGCTTTCACAGCGGCCTTCTTGGCCGGAGCGGCTTTCACAGCGGCCTTCTTGGCCGGAGCGGCTTTCGCGGCGGCTTTTTTAGCCGGAGCGGCCTTCTTAGCGGGAGCGGCTTTAGCAACGGCGGCCTTCTTGGCCGGAGCAGCTTTCTTCGTAGCAGCGGCGACTTTTGCCATGGTAAAAAATCTCCTTAGATTTCTCGAAGCCGAATAGATTCTCCGCGTTCCGGACAAGGGACTAAAAACAGAAAATCGATTACGGTCACTTCGATAGGTTTGTGGTCCGATTAACAAATGCGCGGAACACGTCTTCCGCACTCTTTACTTATCGACACAGGATTATACCGCATTTAACGATTCTCATAAAGAGCAATAATTTAATCTTCGCAAAAAAAGAAGAAGCCGGATCCGTTTCGGAAGCGGGTTAAAAATTTTGAAATGGCGCCTATAAACTACACAGCGTTTTCATCCCGAAAAACAAGGCGCCGCCGCGACAAACGTATTACATTTATTTGTATATCGAAAAAACTGTTTTTCTCCGTCGAACCCCAAAATCGCCGTTCAACGCCGAAAAAATTTTTTAAAAATTTTTCGGCCGCGGAACGTCATTTGGCCAAACAGAAGACCTCGGCGACGTTCTGAAGGTGTTCCCAGATACGACGGTAAGACGTTATCTGCGCGTTGACCGCGACGATCAGAATCGGATCGGAATGTCCCTCTTCCATCTCGGTCATGAACGCGTTTCGCTGGTCTTTGATCTCGGTGGTCAGGCTTCGGCACGTCGAATAGACCTGATCGAGAAAATAGCGCGCCTTCACACGATTGCCATAGGCGCGATTGATATCCTTGAAGAGGATCAGCGTCTTCTGATCAAGGCTCCGAAACCCCTCTTTGATGAGCGACGGGATCTCGATTCCGTCGCTTTTCAGTTTCAGATCCGATTTCAAAAGCGAAATGAAATAGTCGCTCACCGATTCGATTTCATCGGCGATACGAATCTGCTGACGCGCCTGCTGCGCCGAGTCGACCGTGGGATTCATCGAGAGAACTTTTGAACAGTAGCGGATGATCTCGTCCTGTATCCGGTCGAGCGCCTCCTCTTCGCGGAACGAGAGCTGAATCTCCTTCTCGTTATCGAGCGGTCCCTGAACCTGCCGAAAAATCGTCTCGCCCAGTTTGCGGCATCGTTCCCCCATCCGCTCAAGGATCAGACGCGATTTCAGAACGGCGATCAGATCCGATTCGATATAGCGCGGGTCGAGCCCCGTCTCCGAAGTTTTACCGATATTCTCGCGTTCGGGAATGATCTGCGTCAGAACCTTGGCGATCATCTTGGTAAACGGCAGAAAGATGAGAGCATTGGTGATGTTAAAAAGCGAGTGCGCCAACGGAATCCCGAACGGGATCAGCTGAAGTTTCAGCGCGCTTGCCGCGTGCTCGACCAGCGGAATGAAGACGGGACGGTAGATCGAAAGAACCCAGCAAACCCCAAGCACGTTAAAGAGCGCGTGGAACGCCGCG
This sequence comes from Thermoguttaceae bacterium, assembly GCA_017652805.1. Classification (GTDB taxonomy): domain Bacteria; phylum Planctomycetota; class Planctomycetia; order Pirellulales; family Thermoguttaceae; genus RUG695. The sequence goes on from JAGCAH010000095.1 coordinate 12,233, forward strand.
GCCCGTTTGGCGTTGGTCGACGTGCCGAGCGAGGCGATCACCGCGGTAAAGGTCGTACCGATGTTTTCGCCGAGAATAAAGGCCACGGCGGTCGGAAAATCGTCGATCGCGCCGATCATCGAAAGAGACATTACAATACCGATCGAAGCGGCGGAAGACTGAATCAGAATCGTCAGCACACAGCCGGCGAGGATACACTTGAGAAGTCCCGGGAACGAGTCGGCGGAAAACATCTGAAGGAAGGCCGAAAACTCGGGGAGCTCTTTCAGAGACGTGAATCCCTGTCCCATCAGTTTCAGACCGAAGAAGATGAAGCCCAGCCCCATCAGCGCGGCGGTGATATTCTTGACGCGTTCGTTCTTAAAGAAGACAAAGAAGAGCGCGCTCAGTCCGATCATCGGGAGAGAGTACGCCGAAATATTGAGCGTCAGAATCCAGCTGGTGATCGTCGTTCCAATATTCGCCCCCAGAATCACCCCGACCGCCTGAGAAAGGGTGACGATCTGGCTGTTCACAAAGCCGATCGTCATCAGGGTCGTCACCATACTCGACTGCAAAAGGATCGTGATCAGGATCCCCGTCCCGAACGCGAAAACACGATGCTCGGTGAACATCGCGATCATGCGCCGAAGCGAAGGTCCGGCCAGGTGCTGAACCCCTTCGGAAAGGTTTTTCATCCCGAAAATGAAGATTCCGATCCCGCCGAGGACAACGAGCCCCATCATCCAGAATTCCGGTTTCCAAACCTCGACGTTGAAACTGTCGTAGACCAGCCGGCCCTGATAATCAAACTCGAGCATGATACTCGTCTGGTCGGCACGGGTTCCGTTCCAGATCAGGCGGAGCTGGTTCCCCTCCACGACCGGGGTCACCACGTTTTTTTTGGAGTTCTGAACCACCTTGATCTGAACCTGATCCGGGTCGATCGACTCAATATCGCCGAACGCCTTCTCGTCCTGAAAATGGGAGATGACGTCCGAAAGGAAGATCACCGTCGGCGGCGCGCCTTCTAGGATTTTCTGGTCCGGAATCCACTTCTCGATCCGTTTGGTCTCCTCTTTCGAGGGAGCCTTTCC
>JAGCAH010000096.1 GCA_017652805.1 Thermoguttaceae bacterium
CAACATGATCCATTTCGGCGAAGAGCCGGACGATGAAATCTTCATCACCGCCGACGCGGCGAAAAACGGCGTCGAAATCGTCAACACCGGGAACGAGCCGCTCGTCGGCCTGCGTTACTTCGGTCCCGATTCGCACCCGTCAACCCCCGATATCGGCGACTACAAGAAGCCGGAAAACCAGTGTTGCTGCTGCTGTAAATAACGGCTTTAAAAAGACCCTCCCGCCGCTGAGCTAACAAGGAGCATCCATGAACCTGAAATCGATCCTTTCGGCGTTTCTCCTTCTTCTTTTCGCCGCGTTCCTCGGCGCGAAAGAAGAAACGATCGGCGATATCTGGGACGGCGCGGCCGACCTTCCGGTTCCTCTCCACGTCCGTATCCCCGAAAAGCCGTGCGCCGAGCCGATGCCGGCTCTGGTCATCTGTCCCGGCGGCGGCTACGCGATGCGCTGTGTCGAGCCGGAAGGGTTCGGTATCGCCCAGTGGCTCAATCGGAACGGGATCGCCGGATTCGTCCTCGAATACCGGCTTCCGAAAGGGAATAAGGAAGTTCCCCTTTCCGACGCGCAGCGGGCGATCGCCTGGGTCCGCGCCCACGCCGAGGATTACGGCGTCGATCCGCAAAAGATCGGCATTATCGGCTTCTCGGCGGGGGGGCATCTGGCCTCGAGCGCCGCGGTTCATTTCGGGTTCGGCGATCCCGAGTCGGAAGACCCGATTGACGCCGCCTCGTACCGGCCCGATTTCGCGGTTCTGATCTATCCGGTCATTACGATGCAAAGCGGCCTGACCCACGAGGGAACGCGCCGCGAACTTCTGGGGGATTCACCGTCGGAGACGGATATTGACTTCTTCTCTTCCGAAAAGCAGATCACGCCGCAGACTCCGCCGGTCTTTCTGGCGCACGCGCAGGACGATACCGTCGTTCCGCCCGAAAACAGCCAAATGTTCGCCGACCGGATGAAAGAGCTCGGACGCCCCTGCGTCTATCTGAAACTCGAAAGCGGCGGACACGGGCTCAACGGCTATCAAGGGGAAAGCTGGGACAAGTGGCAGAGCGAAGCGATCGACTGGATCAAACGGCTCTGAAATCAACCGACATCACCAAACCTTAGAAATACCGCTATGCAAAAATTTTGTCTGTATCTCGCCGCCGCCGTTCTGACCGCGTCGGCCGCGTTCGGCTACGAGCCGAAGTTCAAAAAGATCGTCGTCACCGACCACTTCAATTCCGAAGGGGCGGCGGCCGCCGATTTCAATAACGACGGCACGGTCGACTTCGTCGCCGGGGGCGCCTGGTACGAAGGACCCGACTTCAAAGTCTCCCACAAGATCTACGAGGGCGAAAACTTCGATCCGGAAGGCTATTCCGACTCGTTCGTCAATTTCGCCGACGACATCAACGCCGACGGCTGGACCGACGTGATCACCTGCCCCTTCCCCGGGCATCAGGGCTACTGGTACGAGAACCCGAAAACGCCCGACGGCGAGTGGATCAAGCACGAGTCGATCAAGGAACTCGGGAACGAATCCCAGGAATGGGCCGACGTCGACGGGGACGGCCGCGCCGACCTCATCTTTAACCAGAACGGCTGGTACGGGTTCGCCAAGTGGGATCCGGCCAAGGCCGGCGAGCCGTGGGAGTTCATTCCGGTTTCGGACGAAAACGAAAAGTACTTCTGCTTCTTCCACGGGGTCGGCCACGGCGACATCAACGGCGACGGCCGGGTCGATCTCCTCGAAATGGACGGCTGGTGGGAACAGCCCGAAAACTACCGCGACGTTCCCTGGACCTTCCACCCGTTCAAGTTTTCGGACGCCGCGTCGAACATACTCGTTATGGATGTCAACGGCGACGGCCTGAACGACGTGGTCACCGCGCAGCACTGCCATCTGTACGGTTTACAGTGGTATAAGCAGGTCCGCGGCGACGACGGCGAAATCACGTTCGAGAAGAACGTCCTGATCCCCGCCGATCCCGCCGACGACTTCTTCCCGAAAGTCAGCCAGCTCCACTCGATGGCGGCCGCCGACTTCAACGGGGACGGCGTCACCGATTTCGTGACCGGCAAACGCTGGTGGGCGCACGGCTCGAAGGGGGACGTCAATCCGAACGACCCGGCCATCCTCATGTGGTGGGAAGTCCGGCCCGCCGGGGACGAAACCGAAGTCATTCCGCATATCATCGACGAGGATTCCGGCGTCGGCACCCAGGTCTGGACGAGCGACATGAACAAGGACGGCCGGCCCGACGTTCTGGTCAGCAACAAGAAAGGAATCTTCGTCTTCCTTTCCGAAAAGGAATAGTATTTCGGACCGACGTTTTTCTTCCGCTGCACTGATCGGCGCGTTCGGTTTCGGACGCGCCTTTTTTCCCTCTCCGGAGCACCCCATGAAACGCTTTGTTCCCCTCTTTCTTTTTGCGCTGGTCCTCGGCGCCGCCGCGCTGGCCGCCGCCGATGAACCGGCCCGCCTGAAACGGAAAGACGCCTTCTTCGGCATCCATCTCGATTTCCACTGCGGCCTGAACGAGCATGTCGGCGCGAATACGACCGACGAAATGGTAAATGCCGTTCTCGACGCGGTCAATCCCGACTTCATTCAGATCGACTGCAAAGGGCATCCCGGCATTTCGAGTTATCCGACCAAGGTCGGGAACCCCTGTCTCAATATCACCGGCGACCCCCTGCGCGTCTGGCGGCGCGTGACCGCCAAGCGGGGCGTCTCCCTCTATATGCACTATTCCGGCGTCTGGGATTCCCGCGCCGTCGCCCTCCATCCCGAGTGGGCGTGCGTCAATGCCGACGGTTCCCGAAACGCCAACATGACGTCGCCTTTCGGCGGCTACGTCGATGAACTGATGATTCCCCAGCTCAAGGAGCTCGCGCTCGATTACGGCGTCGACGGCGTCTGGGTCGACGGCGAATGCTGGGCGGCGGCGCCCGACTACGGCGAGGCGGCGGTCGAGGCGTTCAAAAAGGAGACCGGACTCGAAACCGTCCCGAAATCGAAAGACGAGCCGAACTGGAGCGTGTGGATGAATTTTCACCGCGACGCGTTCCGCCACCGGCTCCGCCATTGGGTCGATACCCTGCACGAGGCCGCGCCCGATTTTGAGATCGCCAGCAACTGGGCGTTCACCGACCACATGCCCGAACCCGTTTCGGCCGGCGTCAATTTCATTTCAGGCGACTTCACCCCCGGCAACAGCGTCGACGACGTCCGCCAGACCGCCCGCTTTATCGCCTCGCAGAATCAGCCGTGGGACCTGATGGCGTGGAGTTTCGCCCATAAGGCCGACGATCCGAAAGGTCCCTGGTATCCGAAAGGAACACCCCAGCTGATGCGCGAGGCCGCGTGCGTCCTGTCGCAGGGGGGCGGATTCCAGAACTACTACCCGCAGAACCGGGACGGGAGCGTTGATATCGAGCGCGTCTCGCAAATGGGCGAAATCGGCCGCTTCTGCCGCGCCCGGCAGCCGTTCTGCTTCCGGTCGGAACCGGTTCCCCAGGTCTTTTTGATCATTCCGACCTTTTCGCATTATGACCGGATCGACCGCCAGGGGGGAGG
>JAGCAH010000097.1 GCA_017652805.1 Thermoguttaceae bacterium
ATGTTCAACTCGATCGTCGCGCTGAACGATTCCGGCGATATCGTCGGCGATTCCGCCGACCGGATTTCCGGCACGAACAATATGATCGGCGGCGAGCCCGGCTTTGCCGCCGCGCCGGTCTTCGAGGAAGGGAAACTGGCGAACGCCGGCGCGCTCGACCTTTCGCTCCTTGAGGGGAGCGCCGCGATTGACGCCGGTTCGAACGACGCGGCCGAGGCCGAAACCGATCTTGCCGGAAACCCGCGTATTGCCGGCGCCGCGGTCGATCTCGGCGCGTATGAATATCAGGGGAATCCGGACGCGGCGGAATCTGCGCGGGAGTCCGCCGCGCGGTGACGCGGCAAACCCTTTTCCCGGGGCTTGCCGCTGCGGTTGATTATTTTTCCTTTTTGTCTTTTTTTTCTTGCAAATTCGGGGCGCTCTGCTATAATGACGGGTGCGGCGGTACTGCCGTTTTTGGGGACGCGGCACCCGTTGTTTTTCTCGTATCTGTATTAAAGGGAGTTGTGCGATGTCCAGGTTCGTTTTTTATCTTTTGCCGACTGTTTTGGCGGTCTGGGTTCTCTCCGTCGACGCGAGCATATGTCAGGAGCCCGAAGCGCCTTCGACCATCGTTACCACCGAGCTCGACAAGACCTGTGAAACCGACGGCCTTATTTCGCTCCGCGAGGCGATTATCTATGCCGAAGAGGGAGGGACGGTCACCTTTGCCGAGACGATTCCCGACGGAACTGTTATTCAGCTCAAAGAGGGGAGTCTGGAGATTGCCAAGTCGCTGACCGTCGATGCATCGTCGGTTCGCGGGTTGACGCTCGACGGGTGCGGGAAAGACCGTGTCTTTACCGTGAAAGCTCCGACTGACGAAACTGCGGTAAAACTGATCGGCCTGGTCGTTACCGGCGGGAGACAATTCGACGGCGGCGGGATCTCTGTCGAAGGGGGCGCGCTGACGCTCGCCGATATGACCCTGATCGAAAATTCCACGACGGGGCACGGCGGCGGAATTTATATGATCCAGGGGAGTTTGACGGTCACCGACTCGATGTTTTCCGGGAATCACGCCGAAGGTTACGGGGGCGGAATTTGTGTTTTTCGAAGCGATCTGGCGGTTGCCGGCTCGACGATTACCGGGAATTCCGCGGGATGGGACGGCGGCGGTATCTCTTGTTCCGAGAAGGCAGCTTCGATTGTCAAGACAAGAATTGCCGGAAACACGACGGCATGGTCCGGCGGCGGAATTGTCACCCAATCGGCCGAGGTGGCGATTGCCGACTCGTTCATCATCGGGAATTCCGCGGGGAGAAATGGCGGCGGAATGAAAATCAACAATAGCAGTTCCCCCGCGACGGCGGTAACTGGCTCAACGATTGCCGGGAATTCCGCTAAGTGGAGCGGCGGCGGGATATTCAGCACACGTCGGTTTTCGGTGACCGGGACGACGATCTCCGAAAATACTGCGGATCGGGACGGGGGCGGGTTCTTCAACTTCGGCACGCTGACACTCACTCAAACGGTGATTTCCGAGAATTCCGCGGAGCTCAGCGGCGGCGGGGGATACAATAACGAAAAGCTCATTCTCCGCGATACGACCGTTACCGGAAATTTCGCGGCCAGCGGCGGCGGGCTCGCCACTTCTCAAGGTTCGCTTTCGGCGGCCGGATCGTCGATTACCGGCAATTACGCCGAAGGGAGCGGCGGCGGAATTTGTAAAACAAGCGGGGATCTGACGATGACCGACACGTCGATCACCGAAAACACGGCTTGCGCGGGAGGGGGGATCGATGTCTGCGGCGAACTGATACTGGACAATTCGATTGTCGAGTCTAACCATGCCGAAGAGGGCGACGTCGATATCAACACACATGAATGCCGGGGGAATCGAAACGCGGAATCGGTGGGGCCGACCGCCGAAACTCCTTCGGGGGAATCGATCTCGGAATGACCCGTCGCCCGCTGTCTTAACGAAACACTCTCCGCTTGAATAAGGAATTACACGATGTCCAGGTATATTATTCATCTTCTTCTCACCCTTGCGGCGTTCGGCATTCTCTTTGTCGGCGCGTGCGTATGTCAGGAGTCCGAAACGCCTTCGACCGTTGTTACGACCGAACTCGATATCACCAATCAAACCGACGGTCTCGTCTCGCTGCGCGAGGCGATCACCTACGCGGGCGAGGGGGGGACGATCACCTTTGCCGAGACGATCCCCGGTGGAACCGTCATTAAACTCGAAAAGGGGTGTCTGGAGATCACCAAACCGCTCGGTATCGACGCGTCGTCGGTCGGCGGGCTAACGATCGACGGCTGCGGGAAAGACCGGGTCTTCCTCTTTAATATCACCTCGGGCGGTGCCGGGGCGGGACTGATCGGAGTGACGGTTACCGGCGGGAACAAGCCGGGTGCCAGCGGCGGCGGGATCTCTGTGAACCAGGGGGAACTGACGCTGACCGATGTGACCGTTACCGGGAACCGTGCCGGTGACGGCGGCGGAATCCATTTCAATCGGGGTGTGCTGAGAATCATCGACTCGGTCATTGCCGGGAATACCGCCGAGCGGTGCGGCGGCGGGATCTGCAGCGATTCCGGCGCTTTGTTGCTAACCGTTTCGGCCGCCGTTTCGGGTAGGCTCGGCGAGATTGATCGGCCCCGCCGGTCGGTTTCAATCACCGGCACAAAGATTGCCGGGAACACCGCGCAGGAAGGGGGCGGAATTTACGTTTCTACGGGGGATATGATAATGGCCGAATCGACCGTTTCCGAGAATTCTGCGGAGACGGGGGGCGGAATCAATAATGCCCAGCTCATGACGGTTACCGGTTCAACGATTGCCCGGAATGTTGCGGCCGAAAGCGGCGGCGGGATTTACAACAGCGGCATCCTTTCGGCGGCGGACGTGACGATTGACGGGAACAGCGCAAACCGCAGAGGCGGCGGGTTCTGCAACATTTTCGAACTGTCGCTCACTCAAACGGCCGTTTCCGGAAATTTCGCAATCACCGGCGGTGGGGGGTACAACGAGAAAAAACTCAAGATGAGGCAGACAACCCTTACCGGAAATTCCGCGGATAGCGGCGGCGGGCTTGCCGATTCCGGAGGGACTGTTTCGGTGGCCGGTTCGACGGTTTCGGATAACACGGCGAAAGGGGGCGGCGGAGGAATCTGCAACATTAACGGGGAGTTGACCGTGGGCAAAACGGCGATCGTCGGGAATTCGGCCTGTGTGGGGGGCGGAATTGAAAACATCGGCGGATTGTTCAGGATCACCGGCTCGAAAATCTCGGGGAATTCCGCCGACAGGCTCGGAGGAGCGTTTCTGAATATCGGCGGGAGCCGACTCGAGAATCTGGCGATTGTCGGCAATACGTCCAAGGGACGCGGCGGCGGGATATGCAATCTCCGAGATTCCGACTCGATCAGAACTTTCCTGAGAACCGGAAGTCCCGTGGAAAATGAGGACTGGGAATTCGACGGCAAGAAGAGACTTTCGCTCGTCAACGTTACCGTTGCCGGGAATTCCGCAAAGGGCGGGGGCGGGATCGATACCTTTGTCAATCTGGCGCTGAACAATTCGATCGTCGCATTGAACCGTGCCGAGGACGGCAGTGGCGATTTCGGCGGCACTTTCGCCGACCGGATTTCCGGCATAAACAATATGATCGGCGGCGAGCCCGGCTTTGCCGCCGCGCCGGTCTTCGAGGAAGGAAAACTCGTAAACGCCGACGCGCTGGACCTTTCCCTCCTTGAGGGGAGTCCCGCGATCGACGCCGGGTCGAACGACGCGGCCGAGGCCGAAACCGATCTTGCCGGAAACCCGCGTATTGCCGGCGCCGCGGTCGATCTCGGCGCGTATGAATATCGGGGGAATCCGGACGCTGCGCAGTGACACGGCAAACCCCTTTTCCGGGGCTTACCGCTGCGGTTGATTATTTTTTGTTTTTGTCTTTTTTTTTCTTGCAGATTCGGGTCATTTTGTTATAATACTAATGCGGCCGTCCGGCCGCTTTTTTGGGCACGGCGCCCACGGTTTATTTTTTTATACATTTTTTTAAAAGGAGCCGTGTTATGTGTAAGTTCATTTGTCCTCTTGTGCTGGCCTGTCTGGCGGTCGGCATCGTTTGTTTCGGTACGGGCGGGGGCGAACCCGAAACGCCTTCGACCGTCGTGACCACCGACCTTGACGTCTG
>JAGCAH010000098.1 GCA_017652805.1 Thermoguttaceae bacterium
GCTCAGACGGGGACGATTGTCTTTCGTCTGTTCGGCCTGACGGTTCACCTGGGCCAGACAGAGAACCGGTATATCAAGTTCCCGAGCCAACCCCTTCAGACGGCGCGCCGCTTTGGCGACTTGTTCCTGCCGCGGTTCGAGGGGGTTGTCCGGCTCGATGTAGGTCAGGTAGTCGATGATGATCAGCGCCAGCCCGTTCTGCCGTTTGAGTCGGCGCGCCGCCGCCGCGATTTCCGAAACGGTATGCGCCGAAGTGTCGTCGATGTAGAGGGGGGAGTTGGCCAGATCGCTGATCGCCGACATGAAGCGTTTCCCTTCGCTCTCGTTTAAGTTGTTCAGATAGAGGTCCCGTTTTCGGATCCGCGCCCGTGAGCAGAGCATACGCATCGCCAACTCTTCGCGGCTCATTTCGAGACTGAAAAAGAGAACCGGCTGCTTCGTCTCGATCGAGACATACTCGGCGATGTTCGCCGCCAGCGCCGTCTTCCCCATACTCGGACGGGCCGCCAGGATGATCAGTTCCGACGCGTGCATCCCGTTGAGCATGTTATCGATCTTGTCAAACCCGGTCGGCACGCCGTCCATCTCGCCCGTCATATTGTCGATCTTGGCAATGAGTTCGTCCATGACGTCGTGCATCGGCAGGACTTTATTCGAACTCCGCTCGTCGCTGATCCGGAAGATACTCTCTTCGGCCTCGGAAATGAGTTCCCGAGGAGTTCGGTCCGACTCATACGCGTTCGAAAGAATGTTCGACGTCGTCTCGATCAGATCGCGGAGAACCGACTTGTCGCGAACGATTTCGGCGTAGCGGGGCGCGTGCGCCGCGACCGAAACCGACTCCATCAGTTCGGCCAGATACGCCTCGCCGCCGATCTGTTCCATCTCGCCGGTGCGTCGGAGCCGTTCGGTCAGAAGGATCAGGTCGATTCCCTTCCCCTCGTTGTGCATATCGAGGAGGCATTGGAAAAGACGGCGGTTCGCGTCGGAATAAAAATCCTGCGCGCGGACGATTGTCGCGACCTCGTCGCAGACGAGGGAGTTGAGAAGCATCCCGCCGATCACCCCCGCTTCGGCCTCGGCGCTGAAAGGGAGATTCCGGTCGAACAGTTGCGGGCGGTTCGGCTGACCGGAACGGGACGCACGGTTTGAATTATTGTCATTCGTCAAAATATTGAACCTCCTGTTTTGTATTTCAATCGGAAAGACGGGACGGCGTTATTTAAAATCGCGATCATCGATACGTCATTTAAGGTCGCGATCGTCAATATAGTCGAAAAAGAATTCTTCGTCTTCGGGATACGGTTCCGGCGATCCGGGATCGGAAGAGGATGAAGGAGCGGGACGGCTCGGTTCGGTCAGCGCCCCCTCGAGCTCTTCGGCGATCGCCTCGGCGCTCTGTTCCAAAACCTGGTCGAGCGGCGGCGCTTCCGGCTGCGGCATTACGGCGTCGGGAATCACGACGTTGTCGAGCCCGTTCAGCGTGATGGAAAGGTCGTCGAACGAGTCGGACGGTGAGATAAGGCTTTCCTTTTTCGGTGGGATCGGCGGAGCTTTAGCCGTGGTCGGCGTTTCGGCCGGATGGAGCGCTTCAGCCGCGGGAGGAGCGCTCTCTTTCGCCGACGCCGGAGCCGCCGGTTCGGCGCCCATCAGGTTGGGAGTCGAGTCGAACGAAGGGGAGGTGGGTCGGGGAGGGAGCTGCTCTTCCGGTTTCCTCTGAGCCCTCTTTTCGGCGAGCATTCGATCGATGATGTAAAGAATACGCGCCATTGTGATCGGCATCCCGACCGTTTTGTGCCATCGCGTTCGAGCGGTTTTCGCTTCCCACTTCCGTTGATTCTCATCAAGGAGAAGAAGGGCGGGAATCTCGACGGCGGTGATGATCTTGGCCAGCTCGTTAAATGCCAAGACCGCCTGTTTGCCGAGCGACTGCGCGTTGAGCAGAATGCAGTCGATCCGCTGCTGCGAGTCGTTGAGGCGGTCGAAGAGACGGTCGAGATTCGAGAAGATCAGGGCGCGATGACCGGCGCTTTTGAGCGATTCGCGGAACGAGTCTTGCAGATTTCCGTTCGACTCGACCACGCAGATGACCGCCTGGTCGCCGCTCTTTTTCGCCTGAGGAGTATGGACCGCCCCCGCCGCGGACGCGGCCTCGGCCGCTTCGTCGGTACCGAGTTTTTCGAGCTTCCTGAGCGCAACCTTCAGATCGGCGAGCATCTCGCCCGGCGACTGGTATCGTTTTGTCGGGTCGAGCGACATCGACTTTTCAACGATGTAGGAGAGCTGCGCGGGAATCCGCGGCATGACCTGACGGATCGGCTTGACGTTGAAAAAGCGGTCTTTGTTCAGCCGCTGGGCGCGCTCTTTGATATCCCCCAGCGGGGGAATTCCCGAAAGCATTTGATAGAACATCGCCCCCAGGAAGTAGATGTCGCTCCGCTTGTCATCACGGCGGACGCCGGTACTCCGTTCGAGCGCGGCGTATTCAATGGCGCGCTGGTTTTTCTGTTCGGCCTTGGTATCGGTTTCGGCCGCCAGACCGAAATCGAGCAGGAGCGCCGTGCCGTTGCTGGCAATCAGGACGTTGGTCATCTTCATGTCGCGGTGAAGATGCGCGCGTTTAAACGCGTAGTCGAGCCCGGTGCAGATATCGGCGGCGATCCGGGTGGCGATCTTGTATTCGATCTTTTTATGGACGTTGATATACTGCCGAAGGGTCTGCCCCTCGATGAAGTCCATAATGATGTAGTGGGTTTTCTTTTCGGAGAAGTAGTCGTAGATGCGGACGATATTCGGGTGGTGGAGCTGCATCCCCACCTCGGCTTCCTTCCGGAAGTTGTTGACGGCTTCGGGGTCGTCGGAGTAGCGGCTGCGGAGAACTTTGACCGCAGCGGTCTTCCCCGTTTTAACATTTACCGCGCGGAAGACGCGGGCGAACGTCCCCGCCCCGGCGGAATAGAGAACTTTGTAATCCCCGTAGAAGAAACCGGTCGACTCCCCTTTGGCGAGACGGTCAACCTGGTACTTGGTCAGGTGCCCCTGCCGCAGAAGCGCCGAGAAAAACTGATCTCGGTCGACGTTCTGCGTACCGAGCGCGTTCCAGACATCTTCGAGCTGAGTGGGGGAGAGGATCTCCAGCGCAAGAGCCCGCTGTGCGATTTCGTCTACGGAAAGTTCTGCCATCTGTCAGGTGCTGAGGAATTGATAACGTAGGATATCCGCCCGAAGGCTATCCCCCATTATAGTGTAAAAAACGGTTTTGTCAAAAAGGCGGGCGTCGGCCCGGGGAAGAATCGTCGGCCCGCCGCCAAACCGAAAAAGGGAGCCGTTTGAACGGAGACCGAGGAGGAAAGTACGGCTTTTTCAAACGCTTTTCTCTTCCCTGTTTCCGCTCTCCGAACAGCCTCCCTTTCCGGTCCGTCCTCTTGAAATTTCCCGTTTTTTCCCTATAATTATAAGGCAGTTTATGTTCAACGTTTAACCGTATCGTTCACCTTCGAGGAAATGATGGAACAGTCCGCCGAAAAAACCGCCGAGCCGCGTCGGCTCATCACCGTCTTTGACACCACCCTGCGCGACGGGGAACAGTCTCCCGGAGCGAGCATGAACCTTTCGGAAAAGCTGGAAGTGGCCAAAGCGCTGGAAGAGCTGGGTGTCGACGTTATTGAAGCCGGGTTCCCGATTGTCTCGTCGGGCGACTTCGAATCGGTTCTCGAAATTTCGAAGACGGTGAAAAACTGCAGCGTCTGCGGTCTGGCGCGCTGCGTCGACAAAGACATCGACGCCGCGCACGACTCGTTGAAAGTCGCCGTCCGCCCCCGGATTCACGTCTTTCTGGCGACCAGCGCCATTCACCGCGAGTTCAAACTCCGGATGACGCAGGACGACATCATCGCCCGCGCGGTCGAAGGGGTTAAGCGCGCGCGCAACTACTGCGACGATATCGAATTCTCGCCCGAAGACGCTTCGCGAACCGAAATCGACTTCCTCTGCAAGGTGGTCGAGGCGGTCATCGCCGCCGGAGCGAGTACGGTCAACATTCCCGACACGGTCGGCTACACGACTCCGCAGGAGATGTACGATCGGATCCAGACCCTCCGGAACCGCGTCCCGAATATCGACAAGGCCGCAATCAGCGTTCACTGCCACAACGACCTGGGGATGGCGGTCGCCAACACCCTTTCGGCGATCCGCGCCGGCGCCCAGCAGTTCGAATGTGCTGTCAACGGTCTGGGGGAACGCGCCGGGAACTGCGCGTTGGAAGAGGTCGTTATGAGCCTAAAAACGAGGGGCGACATCTTCCTCGCCGACACGCGGATCAACACTAAGAAGATCGTTCCGACCAGCCGCCTCGTCTCTCAGATCACCGGTCTGAAAGTCCAGCGGAACAAGGCGATCGTCGGGCAGAACGCGTTCGCCCACGAATCGGGGATTCATCAGGCGGGAATGCTCCGCGAGCGGACCACCTACGAGATCATGACCCCCGAAAGCGTCGGGCTCCTCAAGAGCGACCTGGTTCTGGGGAAACACAGCGGACGCGCCGCGCTGGCCGACCGCGCCAAGCACCTGGGGCACGAACTGACACAGGAACAGCTCGACAAGGTCTTCGTCGAGTTCAAAAAACTCGCCGACCGGAAAAAGGACGTTTTCGACGTCGACATCCTGGCGATCATCGAACAGTCGATTCACGACAAAAAAACTGAAGGGGAATCGATCGATCGCTACTGGCACTACGTCGGCTACGAGCTGGAGATCGGCTCCGAAAAGAAACCGCTCCTGAAAATAACCCTTTCTCAGAACAACGAAAACAAGACCGTCGAAATCTGCGGCGAAGGGGGACCGGTCAACGCGCTCTTTGAAGCGGTTCAGACGGCGACGGGTTACCAGTTGGTGATCCGCGAGTACAAAGTCGACGCTGTTTCGGGAGGTCCCGACGCGCAGGGGGAAGCGCTCGTCCTCCTCGAAGAAGCTTCGGCGCCCGGGGTCATCTATCGCGGGCACGGCGTTTCGACCGACGTCATCGAAGCTTCGATCATGGCGATGATCGGCGCGGTCAACCGCCTGATCGACGGCCAGACTCCCACCGACGCGTAACGAGGACGCTATGCGCAAAATTTTCTTCGGAATTCTTTTCCTGTTGGGACTCTGGGTGATTTCGGGGTGCGACCGCCCCGAAGTTCCGAAGAGCGAATACGGGCAGATCATCGACGAGCTGCCCGACTTCCCCCATTCCCCGAAAACCCTTCCGGTTCCCGACGGCTTAGAGGAAGATATCCGAAAGACGGGCTCGTTCTAGCGGATCGTTTAATTCCTCCCTTGGTCTCTATCTTTCAACGGAGTGTACCCATCGCACCACGGAAACGGCCATGACAGAATCGCACGACAGAGACGCGCCGCTCCTTTCGGTGATCACACCGGCTTTTAATGAAGAAGCGAATCTCGAAGAGTTCTATCGGCAGACGGCCGACTGTCTCGACACCGCCGGTTTGACCTGGGAAATTGTTATGGTCGATGACGGGAGCCGCGACGCCACCCACGAGGTCATCGACCGGCTCCATCGGCGCGACGCGCGGGTTCGGGGCGTCTCATTCGCCCGAAACTTCGGGAACCAGGTCGCGGTCTCGGCGGGTCTGGCGATGGCGCGCGGTGAGGCGGTCGTCATTATCGACGCCGATCTTCAGCATCCGATCGAACTGATTCCGAAAATGGTCGAGGCGTGGCGCGAGGGATACCAGATCGTCAACACGGTCCGCCGTTACGGCGACAAGGCGCCTTTTCTGAAACGACTCCTTTCGTTCATTTTCTATAAGGTGATGAACTCCCTGTCGGGAACGAAGATCGAAGCGGCGGCGCCCGATTTCAAACTCCTCGACCGGTGTGTGGTTGACCTTCTGGTTCAGCTCCCCGAACGGACGCGCTATTTCAAGGCGTTGATCCCCTGGCTCGGATTCCGTCAGACATCGATTCCGTTCGACTGCAAAGAGCGGTACGCGGGAACCTCCTCGTTCAATTTTCTCCGCCTGGCTGAGCTGGCGCTGGACGGAATCATCAGTTTTTCGACCAAGCCGCTTCGCGCGATCATCTTTCTGGGAACGCTCGTCCTCCTGGTCACCGTTCCGTACGGCGGATGGGCTCTTTTCCAGTTCCTTTTCCTGGGCGCGAAGACGCCCGGGTGGACGTCGATCATCTTGGTGAACCTCCTTCTGGGGGGGGCGACGCTCATCTCGCTCGGAATCCTGGGAGAGTATATCGGGCGCATTTACAACGAAGTGAAACAGCGTCCCCTCTACACGGTGAAAAAAGTCTGGGGCGCCGATGAAAAACAGGTCGTGCAGGCCGCGTTCCCCCACGAAAGGGGTAAAAATGATTCCGCTGGTCTTTAACGCCGACGATTTCGGACTCTCCCCTTCGGTCAACCGCTCGATCGCCGAGTGCGCCCGCGCCGGACTGATGAAGTCGGTCTCTCTTTTTATCACACACTCCGCCGCCGAAGACGCGCTTGCCCGGCTCGCCGCGATCGATGAGCCGATCGGGCTGGGGCTTCACTTCTGTCTGACGAGCGGCCGGGCGGTTTCCCCTCCCGACGCGATTCCCCTTCTGGCCGTCCCCGACGGACGGTTTCGGCACGGGTTCCTTTCGCTGGCGCGCCTTCTTTGCTCGTCCCGCCGGGACGAGGCGATTCGGCAGATCCGTCTCGAGTTCGACGCGCAATACAACCGATTCGGCGAGCTCCTCCCTCCGACGCTGAAAGAACGGGTCGATCATCTCGACTCGCACCAGCATATTCACGTCTTTCCGCCGATCACGTCCCTTCTGGCCGACGCCGCGCGGCGCGGTCGGCTGACGATGCGCGTTCCCTCCGAGCCGCTCCTTTCCGTCGGGCGGCTCCTCCGTCCTCCGCTTCTCTTTCACGCCAAAGGGTATGCGAAAAAGCGTATCCTCGATTACTACCTGGCGAAAAGCCGTTCCGGCGGAAATTTCGCCGCCGCGCCGGTCTATTTCGGGATTATCGACTCGGGCCGAATGAACGTTTCGGCAGTCGACGCCATTCTAAGAGCGTTTTCGAAAAGAGGGATTCCCGGGAAAAACCGACCGATTGAAATTAACCTGCATCCCTGGAAGACGGCGGGGGAAGAGAACCTCGTACCCGAAGAGGCCTCAGCGTCCGACCGCGCTTTTGCGCGTTCATGCCGCCGGGAAGAAGAATACGACCTGCTTATAAAACACGCACCCCAAATCCAAGCGCAATTGTTGGATTTGGGGATCAGAGCGTCACGCTTCAACAGCCCGGGCTAAAACACCGGAGCGAAAAAAGGGATCAGTCCTTACGATGTCTGATCTTCGAACGCATTCGCCGCTTTTTTCTTCCGAGCTTCCGCCGACCTTTACCCGTCTTTTTGGTTCCCACTGTTGACCTCTGTATTTACTTACAAATGTTTTAGTCCGAGAGCGGACGCATAGACGTCCGCCCGAAAAATGAAATGACCCTAACAATATAACATAATCCTAAACGGGGGAAAGGGGGGAGGTCGCCGTGGAGCAGATAAAAACTTTCCCCGGAATACCCGAACTTCTCAATTCGAACTTCAGTCGGAGCGCCTCGTCCGGGTCAGAAAGCGCCGTGTAAAGCGCAGTTCCGCTTCCGGTCAGACGGAACGGCGCAAAGGCGCCGAGCTCTTCGAAACAGGCGTCGAGTTCCGGCGAGATCTTTCGGGCGGTCGCTTCGAGCCGATTGTAAAAGAGGGGGAAAAGCTCTTCGCCCTTTCCGCCGCGGCGGAGCGCCTCGGCCAGCGGGCGGCTCGATTTCGGCTCCCACCGCGGCTGACCGTCGAGCGCGCGGTAGACCGCCGCGGTCGAAAGGCCGAACGGGGGCTTGAAAATGACAAAGAGGATCGGTTCGCCGGCGGCGTCCAGGGGGCGCGTGAACTCGCCCCGCCCGAGACCGAGCGCCGGGCTCTTTTCGAAAAAGAGGGGAACGTCGCTCCCCAGCCGCGCGGCCAGACGCGCCAGTTCCGGTATCGGAAGGTTCAGATTCCAGAGACGGTTGAGGAGAAAAAGGGCCGCCGCGGCGTCGGACGAGCCCCCGCCGAGCCCCGCTTCGGCCGGAATCCTTTTGGTCAGTTCAATCTTCACCGGGACCGCGCGGCCGGAATATTCGGACAAGAGGCGGTACGCCTTCACCACCAAGTTCCGTTCGTCGGTCGGAATCGCGTCGGTAAAAGGGAGGAGAATACTCTTCCCGCCGGGGAGTTTCACGCGGACGCGGCCGAACTCTCCCCCGTCTACGCACGTGAGCGAAACGTCTTTCTCCCCTTCCGGCAACGCTTCAATCGAGAGTTCGTCGTACAGAGTGACCAGGGTCGTAATCGTCTCGACTTCATGATAACCGTCGGAACGCGCCGCCGTGACTTCAAAGAAAAGGTTCAGTTTCGCCGGGGCGGAAAGAGAAATTCGGGGGAGCGAACTCATCGGGATCTCCGGGAAAGGGGAAAATCGGAACGGAAAGAAGTTCCGAAAAATGAATCTCAAAGTTCGAACCGAAAAAAAGCGCGCGTCGGAAAACGCGCGCTGAACTGACATTTCGAGAAACCGCAAACCAACCCGCAGCAAGGGCGGTACCCGCCTCGGCAGATTTCGGCGACTTCCTCAACGGACCCGCCGACCCCGGAAAAGGGGAACTATTTGGCGGCGGCAGCGGCCGACTTGACTCGGACGCGCTTGGTGACCGCGCCGCAACGAAGGCACTGAGCGCAGATCCGGACGGTTTTATTGGTTCCGTTTTCGGTGGTGATCCGAACGCTCTGGAGGTTCGGACGGAACTCACGGCGGGTGATCCCGGTAACCTTGGTACCGACCCCCTTGAGGCGCTTGGCACGCCCACGCGTCGTCATCTGATTGCCGATCTGGCGGCCTTTCCCACAAATTTCACAAATCCGCGACATGGTAATATTCCCTTTGACTTAAAGGCAAGTGTTCTTTCGGTTAAGATACTTTCGGTAGATTATAGGGGGGTTTTGTTAAACGGCAAGGGGGGAGAAAACCTCTTTTTCCGTAAAGTGCGCCGAAACGCCCCTTTTACCCCCTGATACGGTTCTGCGCGTCGACCTTCACGATCTTGGCGCGGTAGTCGGTCAGATCCGACTCGCCGTAAAGAGCGTAGGTGATGATCACCAGCACGTCGCCGACGACGCCGGCGCGGGCCGCCGGGCCGTTGAGCATCACCGTCCCGCTCCCGGCGGGGGCGGCGATGGCGTAGGTGACCAGGCGCTGGCCGTTGTTGACGTTCAGAACCTGAACCTGTTCGCCGGGAAGGATTTCCGCCGCTTCGAGAAGATCGGAATCGATCGAAATGCTCCCCTCATAGTTCAGGTCGCAGCCGGTCAGGGTGGCGCGGTGAATCTTCGATTTTAACATCGTTCTTTGCATAGGTTCTCTCCCGGTAGGAATGGTCGAACTCGGACGTTCGGACATTATACGCCTTTTTCCCCGAACCGAAAGACCCCGAGCCCCCGATTCCCCTTTTTTTAAGGGGTCGGACCCGATTGACAATTTTTCTCGTCAGGGTAAATTGTTAAAAGTTCCCTATTGTGAAATAGGGTTATCATTTTTCAGCGAGAGTTTATTTACCAGAAAGAGAGCTTGAATGCCGACCATTAACCAGTTGGTTCGAAAGAACCGGAAGCAGCAACACAGCTTCAGCAAATCGGTTGTCTTGGAGAAATGCTCGCAGAAGCGCGGCGTTTGTCTGTTAGTCCGTACCATGCAGCCCAAAAAGCCGAACTCGGCGCTTCGTCGTATCACCCGTGTTCGTCTTTCGAACGGCAAGGAAGTGACCGTCTACATTCCGGGCGAAGGTCACAAACTTCAGGAACACTCGATCGTCCTGATCCGCGGCGGCCGTGTCCGCGACCTGCCGGGCGTTCGTTATCAGGTCATCCGCGGCACGCTCGACGCCACCGGCGTTGACGGCCGTCGTCAGGCCCGCAGCCGCTACGGCGCCAAACGGGTCGCCTCCCCCACTTCCAAGAAGAAGTAAAAACAGTAAGGCGCTCCCCCGCGGAGCTTCGGCCGTCCGAGTTCTTTCCGATTGAGAAAGCGGTTTTTATGACAGCAGCCCGTCGGAGTATTTTTCGGAATAGCTCAAAAGTCAGACGGTGAAACACAAAAAGAAAAACACAAAAAACTGAAAGAGAAAAAAGATGGGAAAGATTACCGCCAGTAAAAAGCAACTGAAACCGGATCCGGTTCATGGTTCCCTTTTAGCCAGCAAATTCATCAACTGCCTGATGTGGGACGGCAAAAAGACCGCCGCGCAGAAGATTTTCTACGACGCTCTCGACATTCTCGCTGAAAAAGTCGCCGACGTTCCGTCGATCGAAGTCTTCACCACGGCGCTTGAAAACGTCAAACCGGCGATCGAGGTTCGCTCGAAGCGCGTCGGGGGCGCCTCCTATCAGGTCCCGATGCCGGTCCGAGCCAACCGTGCCCAGTCGCTGAGCATCCGCTGGATCCTGGCGGCGGTCCGCGACAAGAAGGGGCAGCCGAGCGCGCAGAAGCTCGCCGCCGAACTTCTGGCCGCTTACAACAAAGAAGGCGTCGCGTTCACCAAACGCGAAAACGTCCACAAGATGGCCGAGGCCAACAAGGCGTTCGCGCACTTCGCGTGATCGGCTTTGTCCGTATTCCGAAACCAGAGACCGATATCTACGCGATACCGGTCTCTAGTTTTATCACCGGGGAAACGAACCGATGGCAAAACAAAAACAGAATAACTCCCGCGACCTCAAGTCGCTCCGCAACATCGGTGTTATCGCGCACATCGACGCGGGCAAGACGACCGTTACCGAGCGGATGCTCTACTACTCGGCGTTTGTCCATCGGGTCGGCATGGTCGACAACGGCACGACGGTCACCGACTTCGACCCCGAAGAGCGCGAACGGGGGATCACGATCAACTCGGCGTGTGTGACGTTCCGGTGGAAGGACTGGGACATCAACCTGATCGACACGCCCGGCCACGTCGACTTCACCGCCGAAGTCGAACGTGCTCTGCGCGTTTTAGACGGTGGCGTGGTGGTCTTCAGCGCCCGTGAAGGGGTCGAGGCACAGAGCGAAACCGTCTGGCGTCAGGCCGACCGCTATCACGTTCCCCGGATCGCGTTCATCAACAAGATGGACCGCGAGGGGGCCGATTTTTACGGAACGGTCGGCGAGATTCGCGAACGCCTGGGCGCTGAGCCTCTGATCGTGGCGATTCCGGTCGGCGCCGGCCCTCCGCACGTTCCCGAAGCATTCCGCGGCACGATTGACCTGATCACCATGAAACAGCTCACCTTCGACGCCGAGAGTAGGGGCGAGAAGATCGTCTATTCCGAAATCGAAGAGGGGATGCGCAAAGAGGCGAAGTTCTACCGCGACAAGCTTTTAGACCAGCTTTCGATGTTCAACGACGAGCTGACCGAGCTCCTTTTAGCCGAGGAAGAGATCCCCGAAGAGATGATCCGCGCGGTCATACGCGAGGCGGTTCTTTCGGACATGGGCGTTCCGGTCCTCTGCGGTTCGGCACTCGACGGGATCGGCGTTCAGCCGGTGATGGACGCGGTCGGCTGCTACCTTCCCTCGCCGCTCGATATACCGCCGGTCGAGGGGATCGATCCGAACCGTCCCGACGATCCGGCGACCCTTCGCCGTCCATCCCCCGACGAGCCGTTCTGCGCCCTCCTGTTCAAAGTCGTTTCGGACCGGCACGGCGATCTGAACTACCTCCGTCTCTATTCGGGAAAACTGACCTCGAACTCGCGCGTTCTGAATCCGCGCGGAAACAACAAAGAGAACATTCCGCAGATCTGGCGGATCCAGGCCGACCACCGCGAGCAGGTCGAAGAAGTCTCGGCGGGGGATATCTGCGGCGTGATCGGCCTTCGTTTCAGCGCGACCGGCGACACCCTCTGCGACGTCAAGGCGCCGATCATCCTAGAGTCGATCGAGTTTCCCGAGACGGTCGTTTCGATGGCGATCGAGCCCGACTCGGCGGAAGAGTACAAAAAGCTCAAGGCGGTCCTTGAAATGATGCGCCGTCAGGACCCGACGTTCAAGGCGGTCGAAAACGAAGAGACCGGCCAGACGCTGATCAGCGGGATGGGGGAACTCCACCTGGAAGTGATCAAGCACCGATTGCTGCGCGAGTTCAAGCTGAACGTCCGTGTTCATCATCCGCGCGTCAGTTACCGCGAGACGATCCAGAAACCGGCCGAGGTGACCGGCGTCTGCCAGCGGAACATCGCCGGCGCGCGCCACTGGGCCGAGGTCACTCTCCGGTTCGAGCCGCTCGACGAAGAATGCCAGAAGGTCGAAATCCGAAACGAATATACCGGCGAACTTCCGAACCCGGAGTTCAGAAATGTCATTCTCGAGTCGATGAAAGAAGAGGGGGAAGCGGGCGGTCAGCTCGGCTTTCCGCTCACTCGGCTTCGGATCACCTTTGTCGGCGGCGCTTTCAGCGATTCGGAAACGAGCGAGACGGCGCTTCGGATCGCGGTGGCCGACGCCTGCCGCAAGGGACTGGCCGAGGGGGGGATCGTCCTCTTAGAGCCGATCATGCGTCTGGAAGTCTCGACTCCCGACGAGTACGTCGGCGACATCGTCAGCGACCTGAACCAGCGGCACGGAATTGTCACCAAAACGCACAACCGCGGCAAGCTGACGGTCATCGAGGCCGAAACGCCGCTGGCGAACCTTTTCGGCTACACATCGGCGATGCGCGGCCTGAGTCAGGGACGCGCCTCGGCATCGATGGAGCCGCTCAACTACCGCCCCGCGTCGTCCGATGTGTTGAAATCCTTTATGCTGGAGTGACGAGTTATCGATGGCAGACGATTTTTTCGACAGCAGCGACAATGACCGCAGCAACAAACCCCTTCTGCACGCGGAAAGCTGGACTCTTCCCGAGCCCCTTTCGCTCGAAGGGGGCGGCGTGCTCGATAACGTAACCGTCGTCTACGAGACGTACGGGAAGCTCAACGCCGAAAAAAGCAACGCCATCTTTATCTGCCACGCCCTTTCGGGGGATTCCCACGTCGCCTCGCACGACTCCGACGACGATCCCGGCTGGTGGGAGCTAATGGTCGGGCCGGGAAAACCAATCGACACGAACCGCTATTTCGTCGTCTGCGCCAACATCCTAGGCGGATGCCGCGGAACGACCGGTCCCGAGGATATCAATCCCGCGACCGGCATCCCGTACGGGAAAGACTTCCCCGCGATCTGTATAGCAGATATCGTCAACGTCAACCACAAGCTCATCTGCGATCATTTCGGAATCCCTTCCCTTTTCGCGCTGGTCGGCGGCTCGCTCGGCGGGTTCATGGCGCTGGACTGGGCCGTTCGCTACCCCGACACCCTCTACGGCAGCATCATGATCGCGACCGGCGCGCGCCTGTCGCAGCAGTCGCGCGCGTTCGACGTGATCGCGCGCAACGCGATCACGAGCGATCCGAACTTCTGCGACGGCCAGTATTACGATAAAATCGTCGGCCCGAAAAAAGGTCTGGCGATCGCCCGGCAGCTCGGGCATATCACCTACCTTTCGCGCGAGGCGATGAACCGCAAATCGGCGTCGGACCGCAAGGTCGACTCGCCGTTCGAGACGATCTATCCGGTCGGCTCGTATCTGGCGCACCAGGGGGACAAGTTCGTCGAACGGTTCGACGCGAACAGCTACTGCACGCTGTCGATCGCGCTGGACGACTACAACCAGTCGCAGACCTTTGAAGACCTTACCGAAGACCTGAAAAAGTCGCGCTGCCGCTGGCTCTGCGTCAGTTTCTCGTCCGACTGGCTCTTCGTTCCCTCGCAGACCAAAGAGATCGTCGACGCCGCTCTGGCCGCCGGAAAAGAAGTCAGCTACTGCAACGTGGCGAGCGAGGCGGGGCACGACGGATTTCTCCTCAAACCGGAGATCGACTTCTACGGTCAGCTGGTCAGCGCGTTTCTGCGCAACCTCGAGTCGAACCCTCAGGTCGGCGTTCACAAAGAGCCGAACGCCGATCCCGCCGAGTTCCCCGAAAAGCGTCCGGTTCCCTATCGTCTGAAACACCGTATCGACTTCGACCGGATCCTGGAACTGATCCCTCCCGGCAAATCGGTCCTCGACCTGGGGTGCGGCAAGGGGGAACTTCTCCTCCGCCTTCGCCAGCGGGGGGACGACGTTCTCCTGGGAGTCGAACTTGAACAGAAGTGCGTCCTCCACTGTATCCAGCACGACCTAAACGTCATTCACACCGATATGGACAAGGGGCTCCGTTCGTTCCGCGACAACCAATTCGATTTTGTGGTCCTCTCGAAGACGCTTCAGACCGTCCGCAACGTCGAACTCGTCCTGAGCGAGATGCTTCGGATCGGCAAGACGGCAATCGTCAGTTTCCCGAACTTCGGCTACCATCGGTTCCGTACGCAGCTAGAAATGTTCGGCACCGCGCCGCAAACCGACACCCGCCCGGGCCGGAAATGGTTCAATACCAACGACGTCCGTTTCCTGACGATCGCCGATTTCCGCGAACTGTGCAACGTCAAGCGGTATCGGATCCAGAAGATGATCGCGCTGGATACCGAGCGGGAGATCGAAATACCGGAAGAAGAATCCCCCAACGTCCTGGCCGACGTGGCGATCATCGCCCTGACGAAATAGCTTTTCTCACCCCCGCGCACTCGGAATAATCTTCTTGACAATTTCGGCGGGAAAGATAATACTCCCGCCGACGGGGTCGGCGCACGGCGCCCTTCCCGTTCATCGGAAAAAGGATCATAACTTCATGGACGTTCAAGAGTCGATCTACGACCAGATCAAAAGTATTATGCCCGCCCGAATCATCGGCAGCGTGGTGAGTACCGAGGGAATCGCCGTTTCGGTCGCCGGATTTCCGGTCCCGATCGGCGCGCTGGCCCAGATCGAACAGCCGGGACGCGAACCGATCCTGGCCGAAGCGGTCGGATTTCGGGATGACGTGACCCTTCTCTGTTCCTACAGCGACCTGACCGGAATCCGGCGCGGGGCGCGGGTCGAACTGGTTCAGACGGTTCCCCGTCTGCGCGTGGGAGATGAGCTCCTCGGTCGAATCGTCAACGCGTTCGGCCAGCCGATCGACGAGGAGCCCCGTCCGATCCTTTCCGAACGGATCCGTTACGACCGACGCCCGCCCGACGCCTATGCGCGTCCCCGGATCGACACGGTCCTTTCGACCGGAATCCGCGCCATCGACGGCTTTCTGACCGTCGGCCGCGGCCAGCGGATCGGGATCTTCGCCGGGAGCGGGGTCGGCAAGAGCGTCACGCTCGGGATGATGACCCGTTATACCGACGCCGACGTCATCGTGATCGGCCTGATCGGCGAGCGGGGACGCGAGGTCAACGACTTCATCGAGCGGAACCTGGGAGAAGAGGGAAAGCGGAAAAGCGTGGTCGTTGTCTCGACCTCGAACGAACCGGCACTGATGCGCGTCCGCGCGGCTCAGGGGGCGATGACAATCGCCGAGTATTTCCGCGACCGCGGAAAGAACGTTCTCTTTCTGATCGACTCGCTCACGCGGTACGCCCAGGCCCTGCGCGAGATCGGCCTGGCGGCGGGGGAGGCTCCGGCGGCAAAAGGATTTCCGCCGAGCGTCTTTTCGGCAATACCGCGTCTGGTCGAACGGGCCGGCCGCGCCCAGACCGGTTCGATCACCGCGTTTCTCACCGTCCTGGTCGAGGGGGACGACAAAGACGACCCGATCGGCGACGCGGTCCGCGGTCTTTTGGACGGACATATTTGGCTCTCCCGCAAACTAAGCAACCGGGGGCACTACCCGGCGATCGACCCGCTCGAGAGTATCAGCCGCCTCATGCCCGACATCTGCTCGCCCGAACATCAGGAGGCCGCCAATCGGCTCCGCCGCCTTCTGGGAATCTACGCCGAGAACGAAGACCTCATTTCGGTCGGCGCGTATCAGGAGGGAACGAATCCCGAAATCGACCGCGCGATCCGCTTGAAGCCGACGATCGACGCATGGCTCTGCCAGCGCACCGACGAGCCTTCAACATTCGACGAAGCGCTCGAGGGGCTAATGGCACTCGACTCGGCCGAATAGAATTCCCGGAACGCCTTTTAATAATCTTTTTACCGTCCGACGAATAGTTCGTTATACAAGTATTTCATTCCCCCGCCTAGCGCGAGAGCTCTTCGACGATTCGTTTGAGCCGCGACTCGAGCTGCAGGTCGACGACGCCGAGCGACGTTTCGACCTCGCACCCGCCCGGCTGAATCCGCACGTCGGCGATCAGTTCGGCAGACGTGATCTGTGAAAATTCTTTCAGGAGCGCCTCGGCCGGCGCCCGGAGCCGATTCAGGTCGTCGGGGTTCATCCGCACTTTGATTGAGGTACAGCCGATCGTCAGTTCCAGCGCCTCGCGCAAGAGAGAGATCGGCAGGTCTTTCATCTTCGGCAGTTCCCGTGCGACCGTCTGGTGCGCGATTCCCGCGGCGACTTGAAGGATATTCTTTTCCCAGAATTCAATCAGCGTTCCGCGCGCGCCGCTCAGCCCTTTGACCAACTCGCGCAGGGTCGGCAGATTCGTCTCGCTCCAGGCGCGCAGCTTCTCTTCCTGAATCGTTTCAAACTCGGACTGCCATTCGGCCTCGGCGTTCTCTTTTCCTTCGGCGTAACCGTCCTCCCGACCGGCGGCCAGACCGTCCCGGTATCCCTGGTCCCATCCTTCGTCGCTGTTCTCTTTCCCCAGGTTCCGTTGGCGGCGGTCGAGTTCGGCGGCTTTCCGATCGAGCCGGTCGCTCAGAAGGGCAAGCTCTTCCTCTTTCCGTCGAAGCCGCGCTTCCGTCTCTTCCCGATACCGGTCGATTTCCGCCCGCGCCGACTCGGTGATCCGGGCGGCCTCTTCGCGGAGCGAGTCGGAGGAGCAGCCGCGCGAAAAATGTTTGAGCGGAAATGGACGAAGGGGTTCGCCGTTTTCTTGTGTATAACTCATATCCGGAATTTCTTATCCAATTTCAAACTGCGCGTTCAGGCGTTCGTCTTGCCGACCGCGCCGAGCGCTTCGCGGAGCGACGCTTCGACCGCCGCCACCACTTTTTGATCCGGCTCGTCGGGAGAACGCATCCGCTTTTCGACCTCCTCGCGAAGTCTGAACCGGAGCAGGCCGAGTACACGAGCCCTGCATTCCGGCGCGGCGTACCGAGCGATCAGCGCGACCGTCTGCGGACGCTGCTTTTCGATCAGAGCGCGAAGTTCGTCGGTCTCGAGACCGTCGAGGAATTCAAACCGCCGCGTCGCGGCGCGACGAACCGCCGCGTCGGTGCGCGCCGCGTCGTCGAGCGTTTCGCCGACCGACTCGCGCAGCGCGAAATGAGGACCGTCGGCGGCGGAGCGTCTCGGGTCGATCCGGTAATCTTTCTGCACCCCGTCTTCATCTTCTGCGGAGAAAAAGGAAGGTACCTCTTTCGACGAACCGGCCGGAGCGATCGTCTCTTCGGCGGATTCGACGTCGGCGTCGTCAAACGAAAGATCTTCGTTTTCGAGATCGTCGAGAATTTTGTTCAGTCTGGCGACATCGATCGGATCCCGCGTCTCACTCGGTGCGGCGGACTCGGCGCGCGTCTCTTTTGGCCGGGAAATCTCGACGCGGGGCGAGCTCTGATCCGTCGGCGTCGGCCGCGGCGTTTCGCTGGACGCGGCGGCGGACCGGCCCGGTTCGGCGGTCTCTTTCGCGGCGCGTTCAGAGCGCGAGGCGAAGATCGAACGGATCACCAACCCGGCGGCGAACGCCAGACACGCCAGAATATATCCCGCCCACGGAGCGGACATCATCTTCCGCGCCAGGGCGGCGGCGCTCTCTTCCCCGTCGATCTGTGTATCAAGTTCCGAAAGGAGGGGATCGGGGAGAAGCGCGGCGGGTTCGTCGGCCGCTTCCGGCGCCGGACGATAAACGCGCTCCTCGTCGGAAAGGTCGGTATAGAGCGAGACCTCGACACGGCGGCTCGGCTCTCCCCGGCCGTCGGCCGGACTCATCATCGTCTCGGCGGTCTCGCGCACCTGCGCGAGGAGTTCGTCTCTTTTCGCCTGAAATCCGTCCCGACCGGTATCGGACGCCGCCGGATCCGCGTCGAGGGCGCGGCGGACGTAACTTTCGGGAACGGCGATCATCGCGGCAATCGTTCGCGGCCGATAGGCGGTCCCGACCTTCGGCGCGGGAGCCGCGTCGGTAAATTCCAGACCGAACGGACGGCGCGCCGCGTCCTCGGCGCTCTCCGCGCCGGAATCGCTTTCGACCTCTTCGAGTTCAACGGAAGTCGCTATACGGATATTCGGAATGTAGCCGAGCGCCTCGCGGAGTTTTCCGGTCCAGACGTTTTCGAGCCGCGCCTGTTCGGCCGCCATCGGCGAGCCGGACGATTGCGTGTCCCCTTCGCTCCCGAGCCACGAACAGCCGCTTTCGGTGTCGATGATCGAAATATCGGCGCTGTCGGTAATCCCCAGGTGATGACGCGCCGCCATGGTGATCGACGTGATCAGTTCGGGCGTGATCGCGCATCCTTCTTTCGGCGTCACGGAAATCGATGCGGTAACGATCGTCTTCGGATAGAGTCCGACCTGCTCGCGCCGCGCGTGCGGGCCGACGCTCGCCGACTCGATCTGACGGAACGATTCGAGGGTTTTTTCCAGCTGGCGGGCGCTCGAATAGAGGTCGCGCATCTTCGTGCGGTTTTCCGACTCGAAGATGCTCAGCCCGTCGAGGTCTTCCTGTTTCAGGGCGCTCGGTTTCTTCGGGATGGCGTCCCCTTCCCCCAGGACGCGCTCGTATTCCCCGCGGCGAGCGGCGGGAACCAGAAGCCGGCCCTCCTGCCACGTGTAGTCGGTCAGGTTTGCCTTGACCAACGCCGCCGCCGCCAGACGCTGATCTTCTCTGTCATACGTCCAGCCGCCGAAAACCGCGACCGGCGCCTTTGCGGACTGCCCGAATTGAGAGCCGCTTTTAAAAAACCAATAGCCTGCCGCCGCCGCGACTGCCGCGACGGTCAATATCAGAAGTAAACGGTTTCCGCTCCGGAAGCTGCTCTGTGTCATGGTCGTTATTGTTTCCCGTTTTTGAGCTGGAGATGAACGGGGAATTTTAAAGATTTCGCGCGTCGGGGTCAACGGGAAGTTCCCGATTTTTACCTGCTTTTCCCGTTTATTTCGGAATTTTCAACGGGGAGTCAAATCAAAAAGATTCGCGGAAAAAAGAGGAGCGCCGCCGTCTCAGGCGAGCTTTTCGCGCAGCGCGTCGAGCACCGCCGGTGGGAATTCGCCTCGGGCGGTCAGTTCGAACTCGCGCCGCGACGCGCCCAGAACGGTGATCGTAATATCGAGGCGGTCGGGAGGGAGAACCTCCTCGAACCGATCCCCCCATTCGACGAAGCAGAGCCCGTCCCCGTCGAAGTACTCGTCCGGGCCGAGCTCGTAGAATTCGTCGGAATCTTTCAGCCGATAGGTGTCGAAATGGTAGAGGGGAACGCGTCCGGAGGTGTATTCCTTGATCAGCACAAAGGTGGGGCTGGCGGTCTCCCCGTCGGGAACCCCCAGCCGCGCGGCAACCGCCGAGGTGAGCGCCGTCTTTCCGGCGCCGAGCGTGCCGATCAGGCTGACGACGCTCCCGACCGGGAGCGTGTCGGCCAGGGCGCTGCCGAGCCGCCAGGTATCCTCTTCCCCCGAAGCGGAATAGAGAAGTCGGGCGGTCATCAGCGGCTCCCCTGAATACTGAAGCTGAAGATTTCCTTCTCGTCCGAATCGTTTTTCACGACCGGGAACGCGAAGTCAAGCGCCAGCGGCGCCGGCCCGAGCATCGGGATCGAGATTCGCATCCCCAAACCGGGGGCGACGCGGTAGGTATCCCAATGTTTGATCGATTCGGAGACGACCCCGGTATCGACGAAGAAGGCGAGCATAAACTCGTCCCCGCCCGAGACCGGAACCAACAGCTCGGCGGAATTGTAGAACTCGAAATCCCCGCCGATTCCGACCTTGGTGTTCATATAACGCGGGGTGACCTCGCGATACTCGAATCCGCGCAGATTCTGGAACCCGCCGCCGAAATAGCGGTCGTAGATCGGGGTGTCGTTGCCAGTCCAACCTGCGGCGGAACGAAGGCCGAGAACCATTCGTCCCGAGCCGTCCACCCGGCGATGGACGGTGAAGTAGGCGCGTCCGTCGATCGAAACGCGCGGATAGCGGTACGAACCGAAGATGTATTCCGCTCCGCCGTCGATCACGTATCCCTCGGAGGGGAGATACGGATGGTTCCGCGTATCGTAGCAGCCGTTCAGCCCGATCAGGAACTGCGAGTTCCGACCGAGAACCTCGTTGATGTCGGGAACGTACGAGACGCGCGGATTGTGAATTTTAATGTTATACGCGCCGGCGTTGACCGTGGTCGAGAACCGCGGCGTCCACTGTCGGCCGAACCGCAGTTCGCCGCCGTAGCGCGAATCGTCCCAGTTGTCGTAGTAACGGTCGGCGTACAGACCGGTGACGCCGAAGTTGTAGTTTGTATCGAAGATATACGGGATATCCCAGGAGATCGAGTAGCGCGAGTAATACCGCCCCGGCGACGCCTCGGCGCGGAAGATCTGCCCGCCACCGCGGAACGCGTCGGTCCAGCCGTCCGGTCGGAAGAGCGCGGTCGGCAGTTTGAACATATCGAAGTTCCGTTCGGTGAAACTGACGTTCCCGACCAGGCCGTAGTTCGAATTGACCCCGATCGACGC
This sequence comes from Thermoguttaceae bacterium, assembly GCA_017652805.1. Lineage (GTDB taxonomy): Bacteria > Planctomycetota > Planctomycetia > Pirellulales > Thermoguttaceae > RUG695. The sequence goes on from JAGCAH010000098.1 coordinate 20,789, forward strand.
CTGGAACATCCCGGTACGCCCTTCCATAATGCTGGCAACCACGGTGGCGTCGCGGATCGGCTCTTCACCGGTCGCGTAATCCCCCCACAGGCGGCTGTCGAGCCCCTGCTGCTGTATGGTGCCGGGGAAGACCGAATCGCGCCCGGCGGCGGCGAATCCGGGAGCCGCGCCGGTCGTGGTCGAGCTGTAGATTCCGGTCGAAAGGGGCGGCGCCATCGGCACCGAGGTGTCGGCGGTGCTGTACGACCCATTGTTATACATTGAGGTGTCGCCGTAGGTGTTCGCGCTGTTGGCGTTGCTCCCCTGATACCCGACGTAGTCGTTCCCGTTCCAGGCGTTCGAGGCCGACTGGCGCGTGGTGGTACCGTTGAATCCGGTCGGAACCTGCATCGACTGCCCGCGTATCGTCGCGCCGCCCGCGGCGGTGAAATCGACGACGTTCTCGGCGGCGGCCTCTTCGGCGCTCAACACGCGGAATCCGGGATCGAAACCGGCGCTTCCCGGCGCGGCGGACGAGCCGTAACCGGCCGAAACGACGCGCTGATCTTCATCGGCGCGTTTGAAAGGATTCCACGTCGAGGTCGTCTCGGGCATCTGACCGAGGATCTTTTTCTCTTCGGGCTGTTTCTGGGTTTCTTTTGATTCTTCCTCCCCTTCCGGCTTCGGCGATTCGTCGCCGCGGCGGGCGGTTCGGTCGACACGGCGGTACGTCTCGGCTCCCTTGGCGCCGGTCTTGCTGAAGTAGAGATTTTCGGTCTCGGGAATGATCGAGACGGTCGGCAACGGCCCTTCGGTCGGCTTGTCGTTAAAATAGCCGCTCCGTTTCAGATTGTTTTCGCTGCTTTTGATTTTCTTGTCGTTCAGAACCTGCCCCGGCGCGAACTCGAGCATATTCATCACGACCGACGCCTTGGTCCGCGACTCTTCCCCTTCGTAGCGGATCTGGATATCTTTGACGCGGTAACGGTGATCCTCTTTGATATCGTAGCGCAGATCGATCATTCCTTCGTCTTCGGTGAAGATCTGGGTCCGCTGAATGTCGGCCAGGACGTAACCCCGTTCGCCGTAGGCGTATTTCAGGGCGATGCGGTCGGCTTCGAGATCGTTGTAGTTATACTCGCTTCCCGGTTTGACCTTCAGTTTCGCGCGAAGTTCTTCGGTCGGAATGACGCGGTTCCCCTCGAAGAGGAAATTGCGGATCTTATAGCGCGGCCCCTCGTCGATGATATACTTGACGGTGATCCATTCGTTCGTCTGATTAAAGAACTGGAACTGGTCGCCGACTTCAAACTCGCGGTCGACTTTGGCGTCGAAGCAACCCAGATTCCGGTAATATTCAAGGAGTTTCGTCACGTCTTCGTCGAGCCGCTCGCGCGAGAATTCCCCGCCGATCAGGTAGAGGAACCCCGGCTTTTCGGAAACGAGGCTTTTCAGACGCGCGCTGCTGACCAGCGAGTTGCCGATGAACGTCGTTTCGCGCACGCGCTGTTTGACTCCTTCGTCGATCAGATAGACAACGCCGACGTCTGTCGGTCGGTCGCCGACCAGGACTTCGACGTACGGCTCGTTGAGGTTCTTCGACTTATAGAGTTCGGCGATCCGGATTCGCCCGTTTTCGACATCATACGGATCCATACGGGTTTCGCCCCGCTTCATGTTCAGTTCGTCGAGGATTTCGGTCTTCGACATTTTCCGGTTCCCGATCACCTTGATATACTTGATCTTGCGCAGCGGCGTAAAATCAAAGTTGACGATCACCTTATCCGGCTCGTCGGGCACCAGCGTGGTCGAAACGACGACGTCGACGTATTGTTTTGTCTGCAGAAGACGGCGTTTATCCTCTTCAAGCACCTGCTGATTGAACGGGTTGCCGATTTTCGTTTTGATGAGATTATTGAACCGCGAGATCGGCATTTCCATCCCCTCGGAACAACGGATATCCGAGATGATCCGATTTTCCGGGTCGTCTTTCGGATCCGGCTGCGCCGAGTCGGGGGCGATTCCGTCGGGATACTCTTCGGGGAGGGTGTTCGGCGGGTCGCTTAAAAAGTTTTCTCCTTCCGGAGCGGAGGGGGTCGGAACCTGCGACGCCGTCTTGGCGATCACTTCCGAACGAACCGTTTCGGTCGCCGTCTCGCTGTTGAGCGAAAGGTCGGGGATCCAGTCGTCCCCTTCGGTGGCCGGGATCGAGGCGCCGCTCGGGCTGACCGCGTATTCCGACGACATTTCGCTCAGTCCGTCGATTTCGCTCATCGGAACCCCCGCGACCTCTTCCGGGGTCAGGATCGGACCGTTCCCCTCGGCGGCCGCACGCGGCGCGGCGAAAAGAAACGCCGCGAGAAACGCCAGAGCGCCGAAAAGAAGCGTGCCGGAGAGTCCGCGATTCACGATATATCGATCCGAAATCGGCATGAATGTCCTTAAAATTTACGGTCGGCGGGAGAGAGACTCCTCCCCCGGAAAGAATCAATCGGGGCAAGATTACAGTTTTCCGCGTCCGATCACAATATCTATTTTTACGCTCGCCGCCCCGCGTCGCCCTTCTTTCCCGCGGCGGAACCGGCGGAAAAAAAACGCGCCCGATTTCGTGAAATAGGGTAAAATAGTAGAAGAAGGTAAATATCAATTCACCCCGAACCGACCGGAAGAAATTGGACCAGTTCAGCGAATTCCGACCGAAACGAGGCTCCAAACGGCGCCGTCTGATCCCTCAGCGCGACTCGATCCAGGTCGGCTGGAAAGAGCTCGAGGGTCGCTTCGTCCGCTACATTGAGCATGAATGCGGCCTTTCCGAGAATACCCGGGACGCCTACTGCCGCGACGTCGCCCGCTTTTTCGACTGGCTCGACGGCCGTTTTCTGGCCGACCTGACCCTGACCGACTTTCTCGGCTACCTCGACACACTCCGGAGCGCGGGTCTTTCCCCCGCCACCTGCGCGCGGCATCTGGTTTCGCTCCGATCCTTCTACCGCTGGCTCCAGCTCGAGGGGATCGTCAAGAAAAACCTGACGGCGCTGCTCGAAAGTCCGAAACTCTGGCAGCGGATCCCTTCGGTTCTGACGGTCAAGCAGGTTGACCGTCTCCTATCCGCGCCGAATCCCGACGACGACCGAAACTGGATCCGGGACCGTGCAATTCTGGAAATGTTCTACGCCACCGGATGCCGCGCCTCGGAGATCGCCTCGCTGACGATAGGGGACTACCGCCCGCGGGAAGGATTCTGCCGTTGCGTCGGAAAAGGGGACAAGGAGCGGATGGTCCCCCTGGGACGCGGCGCGATCGACGCCTGTTCGGCGTGGCTGACCGAACGCGCCGAAATCTTAAAGCGAACGCACCTTCCGCCCGGCAAAGGGGAAAGTGACGCGGATCTCCCCCTTTTCGTCACGCGCACGGGCCGCCCCCTTCGGCGCGAGGCGCTCTGGGAGCTGGTGAAAAAATACACACGGCGGGTCGGCGCGTCGGAGAAGATCAGCCCCCATTCCCTGCGCCATTCCTTCGCGACGCATCTCCTTTCGGGAGGCGCCGATATCCGCGTGGTGCAGGAACTCCTGGGACACGCCTCAATCCAAACGACCCAGCGATACACACACGTCGATTTCGAGCGGATGAGGTCGATCCACGACAAGTTCCACCCGCGTTCGTAGCGGGACTTATTTTTCTTTCACGGATTGGGGCAGCTCCGCCTTTCGGGCAGTGATCCGACTCTTCAATGTCGTAACGATAAGGGCGCGAAAAACGATCATCTGTAAAGCAAAAAGGCGTCCCCCCCCCCTTTTTTCTGAACGGTTCATCACAGGCACATCGTGGGGAAACGCGAACCAACCCCTTCCCTGACGCAATAGCCATTCGACAATGTGACCGTCCTGTTGGGCGCTCCTCCGCTTTTTATGGTCGTCCGAATCCATGAGTGTTACAAACGCGTCGCCCCGTGAATGATTGGCCCCGTCCGCAAAATTCAAATCGATGTTTCAAACCACAGTATCTTCTCCGCTGTAAACAGCTAAATCGACGGATGCCGATAGAGCTGAGGCGAGCCGGACGGGGGATCGGCGGGGCAAACGGCGATCGAGGAGAACAGCTTCGGAAAATTCC
>JAGCAH010000015.1 GCA_017652805.1 Thermoguttaceae bacterium
ATCCCACTTTAACAGGAACACCGCCCTCTCCGGGGACGGTTACGGCGGGGCGATCTATACGAACACCCTGACTGTTTCCGATAACTCGGTCTTCAATGCGAACCAGGCGAAAGACGGCGGTGCGGTTCACGTCAGTGGTGGGGCCGCCACGATCACCGACAGCACCTTTATCAACAATGCGGCGGAAAGCCTGGGCGGCGCGGTCCACGGCCATACGATGACCGCGGCCCGCACGACGTTCGTCGGGAACAGCGCCGGAACGGCGAACAGTTTCGGGACCGGCGGCGCGATCTACGTTTCGAACCTTGCCGCGCGCGTCAGCCTGAATTACTGCTGGGTCGTTCAGAACAGCGCAAACCAGGGAGGCGCGATCCATTCGAACGGCAGTGTGCTCGATATTTACGAATCGGTCGTTGCCGAAAATACGGTTTCCTCCCTCGGCAATCAGAGCGCTTACGGCGGCGGGATCTATGTGGGGATGTATCAGACCACTACGATCCGCTGGTCGACCGTTGCCAATAACACTGTTACGGGCACGGGGGCAGGCGACGATATTTACGTCAACAGCAATACGACGGCCACCTGCTCGATCCTGCTCAATCCTTATAAGGCGAACGGGACGCTTACCCTGAACAACTCGCTTTATCAGACGGCGGATTACGTCGGCAGCGAGCCTGTCATTTCAGACTGCGACGTCTGGAACGGGACCGATCCGCTCTTTGCCGGCGGGGCCGATTACAGAACGGCCTATAACCTCGCTCCGCAGTCGGTTGCGCTCAACGGCACGCTTCTGACGGCCGGCGGGCCCGACGTGGGGATCACCGGCAATCCGCGCCCGTATGATACGTATTACGACTACGGTGCGATCGAAGGGGGCGAAGGGCCCGAAACGCCGTCGATGCACGTTACCACCTACGAAGACGTCGTCAATAAATGGGACAACAAGATTTCGCTCCGCGAAGCGCTCACCGTTTATTACGGCGCCGTCGACGCTGGAACGGTGTCCTACGCCAACGACGGGAAGACCGTCACGTTCGATTCGGTACTGACCGATGCCAGCGGCGGGACTTCCGGCGCGGAGACGATCGGCGGCCGGACGAAGCTTCTCGCAAACGGCACCTTTAACCTCGACGCGTCTCATGACGGACTGACGATCGAAGGGGACAACCGCGTTCTCTTCGACGGGACGACATTCCGTATCTTCTACCTCTCGGAAGCGGCCGATATTACGGTTAACGGAATGACGTTCCAGAACATTAGCGACAGTTCCGCCGGCGGGGTCTTCGCGGGGATTGTCGGCGATGCCGGAACCGCCAAGACGGTCACTTTCAATAACAGCAACTTCTTCAATAATACGTCGACCGGCGGCGCCGGCGCGATTCGGGTTTCCAGCCTGAACCTGGTTCTGAACGATTCGACGTTCCGCGGAAACACCGGAACCCACGGCGGCGCGGTTTACGCGGCGAATGTGATCGGCGGCGTGACCGTGACCAACAGCACCTTTACCGATAACACGGCGGCTTACGGCGGCGCAATGCTGATCCGCTGTGAAAGCGCACCGGTTTCGATTACCGGCGGCACGTTCGCCGGAAACGA
>JAGCAH010000099.1 GCA_017652805.1 Thermoguttaceae bacterium
AGAAGTGCGAGTGCGATCCCTGTGAGTGCGAAGACTGCAAATGCGCCGAAAAATGCAAATGCGAAAAGAAGTGCGAGTGCAATCCCTGCGAGTGTGAAAAATGCAAGTGCGCCGAAAAATGCAAATGCGAAAAGAAGTGCGAGTGCAATCCCTGTGAGTGTGAAGACTGCAAATGCGCCGAAAAATGCAAATGCGAAAAGAAGTGCGAGTGCAATCCCTGCGAGTGCGAAGACTGCAAATGCGCCGAAGATTGCAGGTGTGAAAAGTGCAAGTGTGAAAAGAAATGCGACTGCAATCCGTGTGAGTGCGAGGACTGCAAGTGCGCCGAAAAGTGCAAGTGCGAAAAGGAGTGAAGCGTTCTAAAAACCCCAGGCGCGTGAGGATGGAATTCGCCTCCCGCGGGTAAAGGAAAGAGGAGCGCCCCCTCTAAAAAAGGTTTCTTCTCCCCCTCGGCAGATGAATCGGTCCGCCGAGGGTTTTTTATATCCCCGGCGCGGAACTTTTTAAAATTTCTTGTGTTGTACAGACCCGAAATCGGGAAGTTTCAAAACCTGTTTCGGTCAGAAGGAGAAAGGCGAACAATCTTGAAAAGCGATTCGTTCCCCCCTTTTACTCTCGGCGCCCCGTCCGAAACCGCATCCAAAAAAGGACCGGTAAAGAGCCGTCTGGACGGGGGGTGTCCGTCCCCCCCGTCTTTCTGTTTCGGGTCAGAGGCGGCCGATCTCCATTCCGCCGTCGATATTGATCACCTGACCCGTCGAATAAGCCAGATCTCCGCGCAGGAGCATCGCGACCGCGCGGCCGACATCGGCGGGTTCCCCCCACCGGGGCTGAAGGGTGAGTCCTTCGGCGATCAGCTTGTCATACTTCCCCCGAACGGTGCTTGTCATATCCGAGTGGACGATTCCCGGTCGGAGTTCGTAGACCGGAATCCCGAATTCCGCCAGACGGACCGCGAATAGCTTGCACATCATCGCAATCCCCGCTTTTGAAAGGCAGTACTCCCCCCGGCTGACGCTGGCGACCGTGGCCGAAATCGAACCGATCGTGACCACGGCGGCAGAAAAATCGGGCGTCTGTTTCTTCTGTTCGATCATATAGTGGGCAATGCGCTGTGTTAAGAAGTAGGGGCCGCGGAGATTGATCCCCATGACCCGGTCGAAACTCTCGCGCGTCGCTTCGAGAATATCAGCGCGTACCAGGGGCGCGACCCCCGAATTATTGACCAGGGCGTTCAACGCGCCGAACCGCTCGAGCGTTTTTTTCAGAAGGAGTTCCGGCGTCGCCTCGTCGGCGATGTCGGCGCGAACGTAGAGCGCGCCGACTCCGTATTTCTCCTCAATCTCCCGAACGCGCGGCGCGTATTTTTCCGGATCGGTCCGTCCGCAAAAGACCACGTTCCATTCCTCCGACGCCAGCGCGTCGACGATTCCCGCGCCGATTCCGCGCCCCCCGCCGGTTACCAGTGCCGTTTTCGCCATTGTGAATACTCCGATACGATAGAGGGTTCGTTAAATCTGAAAACTTACATATTCCCGACAGTCTCGCAGAGCCAGTCGACCGCCTGCTGATATTTTTCTCCGTACTGATGCCCGAGTTTCTGTTCGAGAAGCATCTCTTTGTCTGCCGAAGGGATCGCGTTATACGCGGACCAAACCGAACTGGGAGAACATGTCACGTCGATAAATCCGACGATCACACGAATCGGAATCTCGATCGAACCGGCAAAATTGACTCCGTCGAGATAACGCGACGCGTTTAGAACCTCCGGATCCCCCTTGGACTGCGCGACCAGCCGCGGCCAGCCGGGTGAACGCCCCTTCAGGCCTCCGGCATGATCGCAAATGGCCGGTTCCGATGCGACCGCGGCTTTGATATTCCTGTTGAGGCCCGAAAGAATCAGTGCCGAACCGCCGCCCTGACTCATTCCGAAAAAACCGATTCGATGATCCGTAAACGGCTGAGCCGCGAACCAGTCGATCGCGCGGTCAATCCCCAGATAGATCGAACGGAAATAGTAAGTGTCGCGGTCGTTGGAATGGAAATAACAGTAACGAACGCCGAGCGATTTGTTAAACTCTTTGTGCTGTTTCTTCCGTTCCGCTTCGTTAAGCGGAACCGGATAAGGAAAGACGTTCATCACCAGGACCGCAAAGCCGCGGTCCGTCAAGGTCAGGTCCGGGCCTGTTCCCGGACCGGCGCCCGGTACGTTGACCAGCGACGGAAAAGGGCCTTCCCCGACCGGCTTCGACAGAAATCCGTAAACCCGCTCACCGCCAAGCGTGGCGAAACCAACCTGGAAGACTTCCCGCGCTTCGGTCGTCAGTTCGGGAATCGGGGTCATTTCGGCATCGAGCGGAATCTGACGGACTTCGGCTTTCCCCTCAGCCCAGAATTGGTCGAAATCGTCCGGTTTCGGAAGTCCGGGTTCAATCCGCTGCGGATCGAACGAAAGGCCGAGCAAGCGGTGAACGTCTTTGCCGATCCCTTCGCCCGACGCGGTCGCCTTGACAAGCGCGTGTCCGGGAAACGAAAGGGAAACGTTCACTGACGCCGGGTTCGACTCGGCAAGATTGAAATCCTGCCGGTCGAGTATCTCGCCGCCGTCGTTGGTGACACGCACACAAAGCGTTCCCTTTTCGGCCGGCTCCCCGTCGTTGTTAAGAACGGTCATCGTTACAGCAGCGCTCTCGCCGACATGACAAACCTGATCGGCACGGTCGCAGGTGAACCGCACTTCGGCAGCCAAGAGTCCTGCGCAAAAAAGGAAGACTCCTGACAGCGCCAAAACGAAGTTTCTCAAAACAGCGGCAAGGGTGCAGACCCCAAGAAGATCCGAATCGCAATCCGGCGTCATCCGGCCCCCGCGGGCAGAGCGAATCGAACCTCCAATATCCCTGTCATTGACGAAGAGAGGGACAATCTCTTTTTTGCTTTTTGATGTCACCTAAAATTCCTCCCACTCGACGATCATATCACAATCGGACCCGCCGCAGCGGGCAAAGCCGCCCCGGAAACCATCGCAGAAGTCGATGGACGCCACGCTCGATGACGGAAGCAAATCCGCACTAGAACTTCAGCCACGAGACACCGCCGTTTTCAATCCGGAATTTTCGGGCACGGATGTTCGAACCTTTACCTTCCTCATAGTAAACAATGAGGGTGGAACCGTCCTTGAGGTTGACCATTGAGGGATAGGCCCCGTAATGGGTATCGACGGTTACAGGAGTACTCCATGTGCTGCCTTCATCGAAACTGATCCGGATCGTTGTTCTGTTAGGAACCACGCCTTCGCCTTCCAGAGGAGTTTTTCCGGTTCTGGTTCCTAAGACAAGAACCCCGTCGGGGGTTTGGCAGAAGTAAGGACAATGCCCGGAGAATCCCGCGCTTTCACCCTGCGACCACGTGTCCCCGTTGTCATACGAGACACTGTAGACCATCGGCTGCGGTCCGAATCCTTCGCGGTGGCGAATGTATGCAAGAAGCGATCCGTCGGAACGCTGGAAAATATCTGTTTCAGCCGCCAACAGAAAATCACCGGTGGGAATTTTGACTTTGCGCCAGTGTTTTCCCTCATCATCGGATATGGCAACGTCGGCATCCCAGTCCGGGTCCATCCCGTATTCGCCGATAATCCAGCGTCCGTTTTTCAGGATACGGATCGGCGCCGAGGCCCAATGGTCATCGGTGATCGGAATTGGTTCCGACCATGTCGTTCCGTTATCCGTCGAGCGGACATACCACTGTCCCAGTTTTCGGTACGGCTTTTTCCGGTTTTCGTAGGGGATTTTATCGAGAATGAAAAAATTACAGAGAATCGTTCCGTCGGAGAGTGCTGTTACCGAAGGATCCCTGTCATCGAACGGAGAATCGAAGATGACGAAGGGATCGCTCCATGTCTTTCCCTCGTCTTCGGAATAGCAGGCCGAGATTCGGCCGCCGGTTTTGAAGGTCGAGGCATTCGGATAGGAGATATGTTTGTACCCGTCGTAAAAAACGCAAAAGAGTCGGCCGTCGGCGAGCCGGCAGATGTCGGGGAACGCCTCGTATCCTCCCGCTCCGCCATCGCGGGTCACGAGGACGAAATCCTCCCCCTCGATCAGTTCTTCCTGCGTGTATCCCGGCCTAACCAGAAAAACGACAAAAAAGATTGTCATGAGGGACGTCTTCAAATACTGATTCATGTTCTCCCCTCTGTTTGTCGGATAATCCTAAAATTTCGAGAATTTAGAAAGATTTTAAGGTTTTGGGGCCGGCGGCTCCTGAGCATACGACATCCGACGTATAGGCACCGTCCCCAATCGGAAAAGTGCGCCGGATGAACGTGAAGAAACAGCCCGACCCCATCGGCACTCCACCGCCATTCTAGCCGTCACCGCAACCTTTCACAAGAGGATTAGAAAGAATTTTCCTGCAATTCTTACGGCAACGATTCTTTCCGTTCATCGGCACTCCGTTACCGGTTGGCTCGGTTTTCTTCCAAACGGAACGCCTAATAGTTCCGCTTATGACCAAATCGGTTCGTTTGGAAGGCGCGGCGACAAGCCGGAAGAAAACGATGTAAACTTTTTAAGCGACCATTTCGGCTTCTTGAAAAAGCCGTCCGCCGCCGTTCACTAGTGTCGTTTTCGCTATTCTTCGTTCCTTGCGCCTTTACGGTTTCTTACACTTGTTCTTAACGAAGTCGAGGAGCCACGCGCTCGCCTCTTCGTATTTCACGCCGTTGGCGTGCGCCAGGCGCGGCTCAATCAGGATTTCCTTGTCCGCCGCGGGAATCGCGTTGTACGCCGCGAAGACCGAAGCGGGAGAACAGGTCTCGTCGATCAGTCCGGTCGTCACACGAATCGGAGAGTCGATCTTCCGCGCGAAATTGACCGCGTCCATGTAGCGGGAGGCTTCCAGAACGTCGGGATTATTCCCGCAGGACGAATAGAGAAACGGCCAGCCCGGCGCGCGGCCTTTCAGGAAACCGGCATGATCGCAGAGCGCCGGCACCGACGCGACCGCCGCTTTAATATTGCGGTTCATCGCCGTCAGGATCAGCGCCGAGGCGCCCCCCTGACTCGTCCCGATAAACCCGATGCGGTTTCGGTCGACAAACGACTGCTCGGCGAACCAGTCGATCGCGCGGTCGATTCCCAGATACATCGCTCGAAAGAAATAAGTCTCGCGGCTTTCCGCCCCGACGTAGCAGTAACGCACGCCGAGCGCCGTGTTAAACTCGTCGTGAACCTTTTGCCGTTCGACCGGATCGATCGGCACCGGATACGGAAAAACGTTCATCGCCAGGACGGCGAACCCCTCCCTCGGAAGCTCAAGATCGGGTCCCGTCCCCGACCCGGCGCCCGGCACGGTGACGATCCCCGGGAAAGGCCCTTCCCCGACCGGCTTGGAAAGGAAACCGTAAACGCGCTTTTCGTCAACGGTCACGAAACTCACTTCGAAGACCTCGATTTCAAAGTCGGAAAGCTCGGCGATCGGCGTCACGCGCTCGTCGAGCGGAACCTCGTGCGCTTCGGCCTTCCCCGCGTCCCAGAACGCGTCGAAATCGTCCGGTTTTCCCAGTCCCGGCTCGATCCCCTCCGGCGAAAAGAGGAGTCCCGCCGACCGGTGAACGTCCCCGCCGAGCTTTTCTCCCGACGCGGTCACTTTGATCAGCATATGACCCGGAAACGAAAGAGTGGTGCGGAACGTTGCCGGGTTGGCCTCCGCCAGGTTGAACTCGTGCCACTCCAGCGTCTCGCCCCCGTCGTTCGTCACACGAACGTAAAGCATACCCTCGCGCGCCGTCTCCCCCGCGGGATCGACCACGGTCATCGTCACGGCGGCCTCGTCCCCCGCCGCGTAAACCTGACCGGCCGGCTCGAACATGAACCGGACGTCGGCCGTCTCGCCGGCCGACGCCGCCCTGACGGCGGAAAGCGCCGCGACGGCGGTCAAAAGAAGAAGAATGAAGCGGCAAACCCGCGCCGCGGCGCGGACGAAGTTGTAAGTCGTCATAAAACCTGTTCTTTCGATCCGAAAATCTCAACCCCGTTTTCGCGGGCGAACTCTTTCAGGTTATCGCGCGAACGAAGGTACGCCGCCTCGCCCGGCATATGCTCAATCATGAGCGGAACGTCGGTCGGAAGGGCGGCGAGCCGCCGCAGGGCGGTTCCCCAGTCGACCGAGCCTTCGCCGCAGACGCACTCGACGAAATGAATATTCTTTTCCGCCTCCCAGTGGAGATCTTTGGCATGACAGCTGACGAGCATCCCGCCGAGCCGGTCGAAAACGTCGTTGATCAGGCCGGTCGTTCCCCAGAACTTCTGCGGGGAATTGACGATGTTGCAGATATCGAGGTGGACCCCGAACTGCGGCCGATCGATCGCTGCGATCAAGCGCAGATACGAATCGACGTCGTACGGATGCGCCCAGCCGCTCATCTCATAGGCGAACTTCGTGCGGCGCGGCTTGACCGCGTCGATGATCTTGCGCGCGTTTTCGACCGCGCGGTCAAAGAACTCGTCGGTCAGGTTCCCCGGATCGGGCCCGAACCATGGCTCTTCGGCGAACGAACCGGCGATATCGACACAGCAGCGCGCGTCGAGCTCGTCGGCCAGGGCAAGCCCCTCGGTCACATAGTCGAGGTTTTTCTTCGCTTTTTCCGGATCGCGGTCCATCAGGTTGACCCAGCGGCCGACCTCCGAAATCACTATATCCCGTTCCGACGCCGCAGCGGTGATCGCGTCGATCCGCGCGCGGTCGTCGAGACGGCAGCCCGGCGCGTAGACCGCGCCGTAGCCGAGCTGGCGCGCCCGAAGCGCCCACGCCTCCGGATCTTCGTCGGAAAAGAAGAGAGGGGCGCCCATTCGGACGGGGTGCGAGGCGGAAGAGGTTTCATTTCCGCCTGCCCCGCGCACCGCCGGAAGAAGCGCCGCGGCGGCGGCAAATTTTAAGAAATCGCGGCGGGAACTTTTCATCGCAGCCTCCTTTGTTTTGAATCAGGCAAATTCGAGTTTGATCAATCCGTCTTTAATGATGTAATGCTTTCGTACACCCATTTCGTTCATCCACGCGCGGGTCTGAACCGTCTTCCACGGACCGGTATCGCTCCCCTGCCCCGGCGGGTTGTTGTCCCAGAGCCATTCGGGAGCGCACCAGAGGCAGGCGGTCGGCCGAACCAGGTCGTAGAAGTCGCGGGTCACACCGTTCTGACCGTGATGCGCCATCTGCACCACGTCGGCCTTGAACTCCTCGGGCGGGATTTTTTTCAGAAGCGCCTCCTGCCCGTTGATATACAAATCGCCCAAAAAGAGGATCGTCGTCTCGGGCGTCTTAACGCGGTAGAGGATCGACGTGTCATTGATCGTCATTCCGGGCTTTTCCATATCGAGGTCGTCCAGATCGTTGAGTGCGGTGATCTCGACCGATCCCAGACGGAGAGGTTCTCTTTTCGGCATCTTGGCGACATTTTCCAGTTTGCCGAACGCTTCGAGAATTTCGACCGAAACGTCATGCGAGCCCGCTTCGAACCGCGCGATCCATTCGGGGGTCGGAAAATCGCAGTAGACCTGCCCGATTTTCAGCGCGTCGGGATACCGACTGACGATCGTTGCCAGGGCGTGGGCGTGATCCAAGTGAATATGCGTAAAGAGCCAGTAATCGACCCGGCCGTCCGGATGGATCTCCCGGATTTTATGAAGGAGGTAGTCGGAGTCCTGTTTCATTCCCCCGTCAATCACCACCAGTTGGTCGCTGTCGGTCAGAAGGATATACGATTCCATCTGCGAGCTCGACTGATTCGGAAGCTGCCAGAGGGTCAGCGCCGTTTTCTTTCCTTCCTCCTGTACCCCGGCCGTGGCCGCCGCGCTCCCCAAAAGGGGTGCCGCCGCCATCAGTCCCGATTTTAACCATTCTCTTCTGTTCATTTTTAACCTTTCTTCTTTTTCGGCCGCGCGTCGGAACCGGCGCCGCGCGCACGGATATCACACTCTCATTGTAAAGGAAAAAAAACCAAAAATCTATAAGCCCGAAAAGATCCGTTCATGAAACGGAAAACGCCCGGCCGGAAAAACCCCGCCGGGCGTTGAAAAAAGCGAACGCGCCTCCCGTTTACCGCGCGTCGAAATCGAACCACTCGTATTCGTCCTGATCCTCCGCGGCAAAGGGAAGAAACGCCTCACCGCGAACCTCGGCCATCGGGGCGGCGGCCGCTTTGGCCGGAACGGCGGTCGCTACGGCGGGAACGGCGGCAATCACTTCCACCGAAGAAGTGGTCGTTTCGGGAGCAGAAGCGGTTTCGGCCGGGGCGGCGGCCTCCACCGGGACGGCCGACTCCATCGGAGCGGCAAAGGCCGATTCGGTCGGAAGGATCGCCGCGGAAGCAAGCCACGCGGTTGGATCGATTCCGCACTTGTCATAGAAGCGATCCGCCGTCACCCCGCCGCGGGTCTGCCCGTAGACATTGGCGAAAAAGGTGAAGTCCCGAACGTTTAACCCGTTTCCGCTCACCACGTTAAACGTCTCGGCCTTTTCGTCTCTGAAAGGCTGCGACGCAGTTCCCAGCCCGTAGTTGTTGGCAAAGAGGGTAAAGTCGACAACGTTGACGTTCCCGTCGTCGTTACTGTCGAACCGGACCGAAAAGATATTCAGACCGGTCAGCGCCGAAGCGTCGCTACCCGAGCAATACGCCGAACCGTTGATCGACTCGCCGGTGACGCCGAACCCGGCGTTGTAGGCGGTAAAGGCTCCGTTGTCGGGGATCGCGACTCCGCCGGTCGGGGTCGCCGTAAAAAGAACTCGTGCCAGAAGGGCGTATTTCCCGGTCGCGGGGGTGGAGGGCCGCTCGGCGGTACCCGAAACCGTGCAGATGCCGCCGTCCACGGTCATCGAAGCCGTATAGCCGCGTCCCGATTCCACCGCCATAGCGGTAAAGTACGTTGTGTCAAACGTCAAAGAGGTCTTAAACCGGTTGATTTCGTTCCCGTTGGCGCATCCCCAGATTTCGACGTAGAACGAACTCCACTCATCGACCCAATTGTAATAGTCGTTTCCGAGCGAAGTCGTATTCGAGATAATCGAGGTCGGCAGCGCTGACGACGACGCGTGAGCCAAATAGCGGAACGCCTCGTCCCCCGTTCCCCCTTCAAGGGAATAGACCGCCGCGGCGGTCCGTCCTTTGGCGAGGATCAGGTCGCCCAGTTCGGTGATCGGATCGGTGCAGCTGAGCAGAGAGGGTCCGGCAAGCGAGCCGCCGTCGAACGGAATCCCCGCGGCATACTCGCCGCCGAGCGCACAGCCGTCAAGAGCGCCGAACGGCACGGTTGACGAGACCGCTCCTTCCGCCAGATAGATCACCGAGCGCTGAATTCCGCCATCGTCGGTGTAGGTGCGGGTCGTCACCGCGTCGGGAACGTCGTCGCCGGTAATATCGCTTAAAAGGAGACCCGAAAAAATCCCGTCCGCCGCGACACGTTCTCCCCAACCGAGCCCGGATTGTGAAAAGGTCGAACCGGCAGAAGTCAGCCAGCCGAGCCGCGCACCTTTTTCCGCGTCCGTGTCAAACAGAACAATATCGCCGCGCCCCCGTCCGTCGAGGTTGGCGACCGCCGTCTCGGTGATGGACAGACTGTCCACGGCGCCGAGAAGAACTCCCGCCTTCCGAGTGAGTCTTCCGGAAGAATTCCCCCACTGTACGACCGACAGATTCGTTCCGTCCGAAATGACGGCGACGATGTCGTCGTAGACCGCCGAGGTGATATTCCCGGCGGCAAAGGCGGTAGCGGTTTCCCCGGAGGTCAGCTCAATCCATAGCGGCTGCTGATTCTGCGCCGCATCGTACACGACGAACGTGTCGCCGTCGCCGGTGCTCCACGTATAGCGAATCAGCACCTGACTCCGAATCGAGCTCGTGAAGCTTCCGACCGCCAGTCCGACCGGCGAAGCGGTCACCGTCACGCCGTCAATTTCTCTCGTCGGCGCCTCGACGACGAAGGTTTTCTCGTAACGATCGCCCTGTTCGTCGTAAATCGCCACCAGGGAGCTCTCCGATTCGATCACGGCGATTTCAATCGAGCCGTCGCCGTCGAAATCGCCGGTTACCGCCGCCGCGGCAGGGGTGTCGAAGATGCCGTACGGCGTCGGGTCGGCGTCGGGCGCGTCGACGAGGATCTTCCAGACGCCGATCCCGCCCACGGCGAGAATTTCGATCCGGCCGTCCCCTTCGGGATCGAGTAAAACGGTCGTCAGATAATCGGTCTGCGCCACGGTCGTCTCGGTAACCTCATAGGTGCCGTCGGCCTTTCCAAAAAGAACCGTGTAGCGGTTCGGGTCAATCACCAGCAGATCACCGCGGCCGTCGGCATTCAGATCGCCGTCGGCCAGAGCTGTCTGCGACGAAAAGACGTTATCAAGCGTATACACCTGGGAAGAATTTAGGATGATCTTCCCCATAGCCGAAACGTCGAGTGAAAATTCCGCCGCTATGGTCTGACCGCTCAGCGTTCCGGTCAGGAAGAGCGCGTCGTCCGACGCGGTGACCGCCGTCACCGCAACGCTGCCGAGTTCCGACGCGTATCCGATCGACCCGGCGCTCGACCAGGTCAGCTTGGCGTCGTTGTAGTACCAGAACCCGAACGAGCGGGTCTCTTTATTGAGCGAGACAAGATAATCGACCCCGTCCAGCGAAACCGAACCGACGGCCTCGCCCGTAAACGTGGGAACGAGCCTGGGATTCGAAAACGTTCCGGCGCCGCTACCCGTGCAGACGACCAGTCCGTCGATCGAGTGAACCCCGCCCGACGAGTCGAACGCGTAACTGTTTTCGAGCTGAACCGCCAGGTTGCCGTCAACCGCCGCCAGACCGATCGAGGTCACCGCGTAAACCGAATAGTTCCCGAAAACCGAAAGGGGAACGGTCGACGTTCCGGCGAGCGAAAACGCGCCGCCGCTGTAACGATGGACCGTTGTGACCAGATAGGTGCCGCTCGACGTATTCTGCGCCGTCGAGACATATTCCAAAACGCCGTCTCCCGTCAGGTCGGCCAAAAGTCCCGCGGCGGCTCCGCCGGGAGTCGAAAGTTCAAACGTCTGTCCCGCGGCGTAATTGCCGGCCCCTTCCCCCAGATGAACCGAAATCACCGGAGCGCTCTGGGCATCCCGGAGGGTCACGACGTCCATGATCCCGTCTTTATTCATATCCGCGACAGCAACCTGGTCGAAATCGGTCTGGC
Organism: Thermoguttaceae bacterium; assembly: GCA_017652805.1. Lineage (GTDB taxonomy): Bacteria > Planctomycetota > Planctomycetia > Pirellulales > Thermoguttaceae > RUG695. The sequence continues at coordinate 11,214 of JAGCAH010000099.1, forward strand.
CGCCGAAATCGATACCGATTTCGGAATCTTCCACCGCGTAGACATTGACGTCGGGAACCGGGTCGAACCCGCCCCAGCCGGTCGCGCTCAAAAGGAGGCGGTCTTCCAGAGACTCAACGTTCAGACGGCGGCGGGAAAGGGAAAAGTTTCGATTGTACTGCGGGTATGACATAAGACCCCTTTCGATCGGTGAATAAAGAACATCAATCAAGACGGCGCCTGAGATTCGAGCGAAACCAGGCGCCGCCGTCAAAATCCGAAACGCGCGCGGCGTCTCACAGACGGTCAGACTCTATTCTATCATAAACTTCCGTCAAAACCATCGTCCCAAAGCGCCGAATCGAAATTTTCGACAAACCGGTCATCAAGGGCGTTCGCGGCTCCTTCGGCGAAATCGAGCGACCATGAAGCGTCCTGCGAATCAAATTCGGCAAAGAGAACCTCCCGCCGCTGCGAGTCGGCTTCCTCCGCCTTTGCGGCAAGCGGAACCTGACGAACGGCGTTTATCACCGCCGCGTCCCGAACGGTGATCTCTTTCCGCACGCCCGGCTCGAGGAACGGATACATCAGATCCGCCGCGACGTTCGAGTGTCCGTCCGCCTCGACCCAGTCGAAGTCGCCGGCAACCGAAACGAACGCGTCGTTTTCGGGGCTGTAGCCGTACAGGTGTCCCAGCTCGTGCAGAATGACCGAGTACAGATCGTACCGGGTCGAATCGGCCGCGGGGGGAGTCATCTGCGCCGACCACCGCGCGCCGGCGGCGTCATCGTCCAGGTAAATCGTCCCGCGCGTCACGCGGCCGGTAGCGGGGTCGACCTCGGCCGCCTGCGCCGCCGCCAACTGTCCGTCGGGCAGATTCTTAACGACGATCAAAAGATCGGGATCCGTCTCGCCCCCGAGTTTCTCGCTCCACGCCGAAACGGCGGCGTCGCAGATCGAGCCGACCAGGGCGGCGTTGTCGGCGTCGAGGGTCGAGCCGAGATACCGCCGCGTGAACGATTCCGGGAAGACGAGCCGCTCGTTCCCCGCCGCCACGTCGGCGCGTGAGAGACCGTAGACGTTCGAAAACGAGGTAAAATCGCGCAGATCGACCGTTCCGTCCCGGTTGAAGTCGAAAAAGGCGCCCGCGTAATCGTCGGTCGAGCTGCCGCCGTACCAATTCGAAAACGCCACGAAATCGACGACGTTCACGCTGCCGTCGTCGTTGACATCGTAGGGATTCGCCCACAGGTCGCAGACGGCGGCGGCACCGACATACGCCGAGCGCGTCCCGGCGGCGGTCAGAAGTTCCGCTCCCCCGAGCGACCATTCCAGGCGGGTCGGAGTCAGCGATGCGTTCCAGCCGAGATCGGCCCCTTCGGCGGGCGTATATTTCACGCGCGCCAAGAGGTAATACCCGTCGGCGCCGAGCGCGCCGTCGGCGGCGCGGGCAGAAATATTTTCAATGACGCCGCGCGCCGAGTCACAGACATACGAACCGTCGGCGAACGCCGCGCCGAACTCGACCTCCGCCGCGTCGAAGTACGACGCGTCAAACGTCAGATCGACCGAAACGCCGCCGACCGCCTCCAGATCCGAACCCTTCACCCAGATTTCGGAGTAGTGGGGCTGCCATTCGTGGACGAAATCGGCGTTCACTCCGATCGCGTCGGCGCGTCCCGACGCGTCGACTTCGGTCTTTTCGGTCACGGTTCTCAGATAGACGCCGCCGTCGGCGACATATTCCGTTCCGCCCGCGCCGCGAATCGGGGAGGTCGGCGCCGCCTCGACGTTAACCGTCCTGATCTGCGACTCGTCAATCGGCACATACTCGCCGGTTCGAACGCAGTAATACCCCATTTCAAAGCCGTCTTCTTTTTCGTCCACGCCGCTGAGCGTAATCGAACTTGCGGTATTGGCCGAAACCGTAAACCGAGCCAGAAGGAACGCGTTCTCGCCGTTTGTGATCGGCTCCAACAGGCTCCAGTTGTCGTCCGTCTCTTTAATGAGCCAGGTCACCTGAATCGCTTTGAGCAGCGTCTTCGCCCCGTCGTAATAGAGGTTAGGCGTCATCGACGTTTTACCGGCATAGACATCCTCGATATCGAGCGCGGTAATCCCGAGCCCGTCCGTCTCGTAATTGAGCTGAGCCTGTATCGACGAGAAGAACTTATTCTCCCCGGTCAGAAGCGCCGAAACGTCGCTCACCCAAAGCTCCAAATAATAGTCGGACGCAAGCGCGATCTCTTCATAGTTTGTACGCGGCACGTTGTCCTTATCGACGTAGTAGAACGTGCCGAAGTTCTTGGACCCGGTTCTGAGCGTGTTAACGTCCTTCCCGCCGAACTCTTCCGTCACGCACGCGAGCGTCAGAGTAAGCGTCTGAGCGCCGTCGAGCGATATGACGAACGGATTGCTCACCGCCTCGTTTCCGGCCGCGTCGGACGCTGTGACCGTCGCGGTCAGATCCGCAAGGTTCAGATCCGAGGCATAATCGGCACTGTCGAGGAAGGTGAGCGTCAGAACCGAACCGGTGATTTCCTGTCCGGCAAGAATCGATGAAGCCCCGGGAACTTCGACTTCATACGCCGTAATATTCCCGGTAAAGTAGTCGGCCAGATCAATCTCAACCGACGCGCCGTAACCGGCCGAAACATCGGCGATCTCCCCGACAAAGGCGGGCGCGTCATACGTGCCCGCGCACGTCACGCTGATCACCGCGGCGTCCGACGCGCCGTACGGATCGCTCACAGTGTAGCCGACGTTGAAGACGACCTCGCTGCCGGTCGGAACCGTCGCCATCAGACTGGCGATACTCCCGTCGACGAAGAAATTCCCCTCCGCGTCGAATCCGAAGTATTCCCCGTAATCCGTTTCAGACGGGATATATTCATTCTCTCCGGCATAGGCGCTTGTCACCGACGCGGTAAGCGCGTCGCCGTCCGGATCGGTCACGCCGGAAAGGACGTTCACCTCCGGTTCAAGCTCGCCGGTCGCCGCGTCATAAGAAACAGAGTAGTCCGACGCGCCGCTCGGCCCCTCGTTCCGGCCGACAACCGTCAGCCTCACGGTGCCGGTCGTCTCGGCATCGCTCGTGTCCGAAACCGCATACTTCACGCTGAACAAAAGACTTTGATTCTGCGGAACCGCCGCGAGGAGTTTCGTCAGTCCCTCGACGTCGGCGGCAAAGAACCCCCCGTCGTCGACCGAAAAATAATACGAGTAATCGAAATTGGTCTCGATCCCATAGTTATTCGGCGCCGCGTAGGCCGAGACGATCCGCGGCGTCAGCTCGTCCCCGTCCGGATCGATCACGCCGGAAAGAAGATTCACTTCCCGACTCAGTTCCCCCGTCGTCAGCGGTAGGGTCACGGAATAGTCCCCCGCGCCGCGCGGCGCGTCATTGACGCCGGTCACGATGACGGTGACCTCTCCCCCCTTGATTCCTTCATAGATTTCGTCGATTCCGTCGAACCTAAGGCCGTCAAGATAGAAATCAACCTTGACGATCATTTCCTTGCCGGCGGGGAGGAAATCGAACGCGTCCGACGTCGCGTCAAAGACGAACCGACCGGTTCCATCGTCCCAGAACAGATATGGGGTGAAATTCACGTCAACGCCGGTTCCGTCGGAAAGTTCCGCCGACGTCTGCTCAAAACGGTCGATTACGAAGAGTTCCGACCGGTATTCCGTCCCGCCGATCTCGGCGACAAACCAGTCCGCCTCGAGCGTCTGGTCACTGGAGCCGCTTTCCCCTTCGGTAACCGAAACGGTCCCGTTCCACTGCGAGACCTGGAGATCTTTCACCGTAAAGGCAAACGAACCGGTCGTCTCGGCGATCCCGTTGTAAACCAATCCGTATGAAACGGTGTAGACGCCGTCCGTATCGAGAGAGTTCATCAGAACATCGTCGGCGGCGAAATTGATCGCGAAATTCGGAACCGATCCGTCGACGGACGCGGTCACCAGTCCTGCCAT
>JAGCAH010000100.1 GCA_017652805.1 Thermoguttaceae bacterium
CCGCCCATGCCGCCCATGCCGTCCATACCGGGCTGACCGGCGGCGGGGGGAGTCTCTTTCGGGATTTCGGTCAGAAGGCACGAGGTCGTCAGCAGAAGACCGGCGACGCTCGCGGCGTTGGTCAGCGCGGTGCGGACCACCTTCGCCGGGTCGATGATCCCGGCTTCGACCAGGTCGCAGTAGACGCCCTTGTCGGCGTCGAACCCTTCGTTCTTCCCCTTCATCTGGCGGACGCGGTTGATCACCACGGCGCCGTCGATGCCGGCGTTCTTGGCGATTTCACGGATCGGAGCTTCGATCGCCTTCTTGACGATCTGAATCCCGTAGACCTCGTCGCCGACCCCCTCGACCTTGTCGAGAACCTTGACGCTCTTGAGAAGAGCGACCCCGCCGCCGGGGACGATCCCCTCTTCGAGGGCGGCCTTGGTCGCGGCCTGCGCGTCTTCGTAGAGGAATTTCTTTTCTTTCAGTTCCGATTCGGTCGCGGCGCCGACATTGATCTGCGCGACGCCCCCGGCGAGTTTGGCCAGACGTTCCTGCAGTTTTTCTTTGTCGTAACTGCTGGTTGTCGTTTCAATCTCTTTTTTGATCTGGTCGACGCGCCCGTCGATCTCTTCCTTTTTGCCCGCGCCGCCGACAATCGTGGTACTGTCGCTCGTTACGGTGATCTTCTTGGCCCGGCCGAGGTCCGAAAGTTTGACCGCGTCGAGCTTGATCCCCAGATCCTTGTAGATGGCCGAGGCGGCGCAGAGGGTCGCGATATCGCCGAGCATCGCCTTACGGCGGTCGCCGTAACCGGGCGCCTTCACGGCGCAGACGTTCAGAATCCCGCGGAGTTTATTGACCACCAGCGTAGCGAGCGCTTCGCCTTCGATATCTTCGGCGATGATCAACAGGGGCTTGCTCTGTTTGCTGACGGCTTCCAGAAGGGGAACCAGCGTCTTGGCGGTCGAGATTTTGTCTTCGTAAACGAGAACCAGGGCGTCTTCGAAATCGACGGTCTGGTTGTCAACGTCGGTGACGAAATGGGGAGAAAGGAAACCGCGGTCGAACTGCATCCCTTCGACGACTTCGACATAGGTGTTCGCCTGTTTTCCCTCTTCGACGGTGATCACGCCGTTCTTACCGACTTTCAGGAACGCTTCGGCGAGAACCTGGCCGATCGCGGCGTCGTTATTGCCGGCGATCGTGGCGACCTGGGCGATCTCTTTTTTGCTCTTGTCGCTGACCGGAACCGCCTGTTTGGCGATCGCGTCGCAAACCGCTTCGGACGCCTTCTGAATCCCGCGGAAAAGAGCCATCGGGTCGGCGCCGGCGGCGATCATTTTGAGACCTTCCATATAGATCGCTTCGGCCAGAACTGTGGCGGTCGTGGTACCGTCGCCGGCGGCCTGATTCGTCTTCGAGGCGGCCTGCTTAACGAGCTGGGCACCGAGGTTCTCTTCAGGATCGTCAAGGGTGATGTCTTCGGCAACGGTGACACCGTCTTTGGTGACCTTCGGCGCGCCCCACCCCTTGTCAAGGACGGCGTTGCGGCCGCGGGGCCCGAGGGTGCACTTCACAGCGCGTGCCAGCTTGCTCACTCCGGCGGCAATCGCCTGCCGTGCGGAATCATCAAAAGATAGATTTTTCGACACTTCGGATTTCTCCTCTTAGTAAAGATGTTAAACGTTGTATGTAAAACAAATCGTCTTCATTCAAAATGACAGCTCCACCCCGCCCCCGTTGACTACGGTGCAAATAGTGTGCCAATCGCCGGAAAGGGGAGATTCACTCGGATTATAGCCGAAAAACGAGTTTCTTCCACTACGGGGGGACCAAAAAGAGACGGGAAAAATGCCAAATTGGCAGTCCCCCGCGCGTCAGAAAAGGTATCTCCGTTTAAAAGGAAACCGCGCCGAAAAGTCTTTCCGGCGCGGCCCGTTCCAGAAAGGGATCCTGCGGCGGCGCGGCTAACGCGGGTTGTTTTCGAGAAGAACGACAGCTTCGGCCGAAATCGCCTCTTCGCGGCCGATGAAACCGACCTTCTCCCCCGTCTTTGCCTTTACGCCGACCGACTCGGGGGGAATTTCGAGAATCCGCGCGATATTGACCTTCATCTGCTCCTTGTACGGTCCGAGTTTCGGCGCCTGGGCAAAGATGACCGCGTCGACGTTTTCGATCCGCCACTCCCGTTTGTAAACAAGGTCGGCCGCGTACTTCAGGAACTCGGCGGAATCCCGACCGCGGTTCTCTTCGGCGGTATCGGGAAAAATCTCGCCGATATCCCGTTCGCCGAGCGCTCCCAAGATGGCGTCGGTCAGGGCGTGAAAAAGAACGTCGGCATCGGAATGGCCGACCAGGCTCCGACGGAACGGGACTTCGACACCCCCCAGGATCAGAGGGCGCTGTGCGGAACCTTCTTCAAAACGATGGGTATCATGTCCCAGACCGATACGCATAGAACTTCCTCCGACAGGCCGAAAAAGGCGCAGGAATGATCGTTCAACCGGGGAACGCCGGGCGCGTCCCGCCGAGATTTATTTTAAAAAATGAACCTCAAAGTTCAAGGAGCCGCGCTTCGAACTCTTTCGGATCCTTGCCCGCGATAAAAAATGGTTTAAAATAACTGATAGACGGGGTCGGACGATCCGAGACGTCCCCTCCCTTTTTCAGAACCGCCGCATTCCGCGCCGGTTCGACCGAAAAGATTTTCACCGCCGTAAGGAGAAGAAATGCCCCTTTACGAAATCGAAACCGAAGGCCACATCGTCATTGCCTGGGGAGAAAACGAAGTCGAAGCTCAGGATCTCTTCTACGAATACTACCCGTCCGAAGAAATCATTCGGATCACCAAACGCCCGCGGAACGCCTGGGTCATCTCCAAAGCGCTTCTGGGAATCACCGGAAAAGTCGAAAAGAGCGAACTGGCTCGGGAATGCCTCTCGAAAGCCGCCGGAGATAAAATCCACGCGATCCGCCTCTATGTCAGCGAAACGGGAGCCGACCTCGACGAGGCGCGCCGGATCATCGAGTCGAATATGTCATACGGCTGGTAGCGGAACCGTCCCGATCTCCCTGCCGATCCGATTCTTTCGACCCTTTTTTCACCGAGTTGTCTTCGCGCCGAGATTTCGGCGCGCGCTCTTTTCCGTCCTTTTCCGAAACGCCGTCCGGCCCGCTTTCGGTCCGCGCGCCCTTTTCATCGGCACGCGCCTCCTCGTCCGATGTTTCCGGCTCGGAAAGATCTTCCTCGAAGTCGAGATCGGGAAGATCCGAGTCCTCTTCCCCGCCACCGCTTTCCATCCCCTCCGACTCGGCGCCGACATCGGGCGTTCCCTCTCCGCCAGAAGTGGGCGGGGCGTTTTCCTTCTCGGCGTCCGGTGACGTCTCTTCGCCGGAATCCGTCTCTTCCGACGCGGGAGGAACCAACCCGCGGCAGACCGGAAGATAGCCGGCCCAGAAAAACGGATGTTCTCCCGGAATCGGATCTTTCGGAGGAGTGCCGCGGAACCGGGGTTCTTCTTTCAGGTTCAGCGGCTCGCTCATGAACTGTTCGAGTGTCTCTTTCCACGCCCGGGGCGCGGGTTCTTTTTCGGTCTTCTCCAGAAACGACTCACACAAACGATAGGCCGAGTCCCCCCCGACGCGCCAGCGGCTCACCAGGAGATTCTCTGCCCCCTGCGATTCGAGGAAAAGGATCGGCATGAAAATATCCGCGCCGCCGGAATTCTCTTTCAGCGCGGCTTCCCCCCCCGACCGGAAACCGGGAAGGATCACCGTTTTCGGTCCCCCCCACGGCAGGAAGCGGAGATCCGAAACGGGAGTTCCCCCCTTCTTTTCCCGACCGCCGACCAACGGCCAGTCGGGGTCGTCGGCAAAGATTTCTTCGTAGGAGAGGAAGCGGTCCGAAAGAGAGAGAAGAAGCCGCGGGGGCGAGGTCAGAACGGACTCGGACCAGAGGGCGGTCTTCGGAAGGTTCTTCCGCAGACGCGCCAGGGCGTCTGACTGAATATCGGCGTCCTCTTTCGGGTGGAGCTTTCCCGGAACGATCACCGTCTCGTTTCGAAGAGGTGCGGACGAGGCGCCCCGCGCGAAACAAAGCGAGACGGTCGGCGCGCAGAAAAGAGTAAAGTTCGGCACCGACGCGATCGGAACGAGCTCTTCCCCCCGCGGAAGGGTCATCGCGCCATACGGGACGTACCAGAGGATCGAGTCGGGCACGATCGCCAGCTGTTCGAAGAGCGCCGAGCCGCGGGCGTCATCGGAGGTCGGATGTCCCAAGAGGGTCAAAAAGAAAGCGCTCCCCTCGTCCCGCCAGGACTCGGAAACGAATTCCTTTAAGAGTTTCGCCTTCGACCCGTCGGTCGCGCCGCACGCCGAAAGGAAACTCTCCAGTTCCGTTCCGACCCCGCCGGTACTCCCCAGACGCCACGCGTCAAATTCATTCGGTGTAACAAAAAAGCCGTAAAGACCGCCGTCGACCTCGATAAACGAAAGGACCGCCCCTTTTTCGGGGATCTTCTCGCGGATCTTCTCGAACGGTTTGCGCGGGGGAAAAACCTCGGGAACGGCAAACGGCATCGCGGCCAGCGTGCGCAGAAGCGCCTCCTCGTCGGCCGAGACGGACTCGAGCTGCCCTAAAATTTCTTGAACGGACTCCTGCTTCGCCTCGGCGGGGAGGAGGGTAAAGGGGCGGAGCCGGGCGGCGAGCGCCTCGCCGTTCTTTTGGAAGGTCTCCAGCGCCGGGTATTCCACAAAGAAGCCGCGGCGAGCGATACGTTCCTCGTCGGTGAGGGAATCTTCGGGCGCCGCTGAAAGGAAGCGGAGCGAAAAGACGCGCCCGCCCATCTCCTGCGGGGTCAGGAAACGGCGCGCGCGAATCCTTTCGGCAATCTCGAACGCCTTTTCAGGCTGCTGGCGGTCGAACGCCAGGAGGAACTGGTTCCCCAGTTCTTCGTTCCAGAGGCTGGTGTCGGCGGCAAACGCCGTGACCGGATCGAGCGTCCAATCGTAGAAATCGGAAGTGCGCAGAAGTCCGTCATACAGCTCGGCGGCGGCGCGGGGGGTGAACGAGTCGAGAGAGTCGTTCACCCGTCGGATCTGAAAGAAGCGGAGCGAGCGCGACCGCGCCCCGTCGACGGCGCGGGTCAGAAGGGCATCCCCCTCGCCGGGCTCCCCCCGATGATACTGCAATACGGCGGCCAGATAGCGGTACAGATCGGCGTAACGGCTCTCGTCCAGATGCGCCGACTTTAAGAGAGAGGCGGCGGAACGCAAAAGCGGTTCGGCCGATTCGATCTCACCCCGGCGGATCAGCTTTTCGGCGGCTTTCAGGTTCAGCGACGCGGTGATCCAGCCGCTTCGCACCTGATCCGACGCCCACGCCACTCCCGCCTCAAGAGGGAACGCCGACGCCGGGTCGTCCCGAAGGAGATCGGCGCCGGCGAGTTTGCGCAACGCCTCTTCGACCTCCTCCGGGTTCCCGTAGCCGTAGGCCGAGACGGACGCCTCGAGATACGAGTCGGCCGCCTCGAAAATCTTCCCGCTCTTTAAGTAGATATCGCCGAGCACAAGAAGCGCGTCGGAGGCGAGAAAATGGTTATACCCGCCCTCCATCACAAGCGATTTGTTCAGCCGATCGACTGCCTCTTCGTGTTTCCCCGCCCCTTCCAGCGCGATCCCGAGCATGACGTCCAAGAGAGGACTCGACCAGTGGTTCCGCGAGACCGCCCGTTTCGAGAAACACTCGACGATCGGCCGGGTCCGGTGGTCGTAAGGAGCGAGGGGACCTAAGATTTCATTCCTTCGGCGGAGCGCCAGCGCCGTGCACCGGAGTATTTCGGTCGGGTCGATCTTACGCAATTCCGGGTTCTTGAGCATTCCTCCCTGCTTGATCCGCTCGTCGGTAATCGGGTCGCCCAGCCGGATCATCGCGTCGCCGGGGAAGATCCCGAGCGGAAGATTCCGCAGACCCGGCCCCCAGGGGGGAACCGGTCCTTCGCCGTGGCGCGTTCCGGTCGGGTACTCGACGCGGGCGATCCAGTCGGGCACGCTCATGTAGATGTCGATCGCCGACTCGAACGCGTCGAGCGCCGGTTCGACATCCCCCGTAATGTACTCGGACTCCCCCAGTGTGGCGTAGTAGCAGATCGAGTCGATCCAACGCTGCTGACCGACCTTGGTCGCGCTGCCGAGTTCGTCGCGGCTGAGGGCGATCGCGGCGCCGAAATCCCCCTGGTTGACGAGCTGCCACACTTTGTAATGCGTGGCCGACGGGATGGAACTCCCCCGTTCGCCCCAAACCGCCGAAAAGGGGATCAGAATCAGAAGCGCCGTCAGGAGCCTTTGAACCGCGCAAGAGCAAGCAGAAAAACGTGGGGTGTCTGTGTATATCATATCAGAACTGTTCTTTCGGGGAAGTGTCATCGTCGTCGAGCGGCTCGGGGATATCGGTGCCGCGGCATCCCCGCTCGATGTAGTTGGCCAGGAGGATCTGAGCGGCGATTTTATCGGTTCGCTTTTTCCGCTGTTTCATCGTCATCTTCGCTTCGCGAAGGTAATAGCCCGCCTCGACGCTTGTAAAGCGTTCGTCCATATAGTCGACCGGCCGATCGGTCAGCTCCGAAAGCCACGCGCCGAAGGCGAGCGCTTCCTGAGCCTTTTCGCTGAGACGGCCGTCCAGGTGGAGGGGGAGCCCGACCACGAAGCGAACGATCCGCTCTTCCCGTACGAGCCGCTTGAAATACTCGGCGTCGAGCCGCTCGTTTTTGCGCGTGTAGATCTCGTAGGGACTGGCGATGATCCGGTCGGGATCGCTGATCGCCACGCCGATACGGACCGAACCGAAATCGATCCCTGCCAGTTTACCCTTTTCCTTCGGCGTTTCTGAATCCATCGGTTAACCTCATGATCGCCTGATTGGCGAGCGTCAGACCGAAAATGCCGGTGATCGTCGGCAGACTCCCCAAGGTCGAACGGCGCCGCCCGTGCAGGCGTTTGTCGTCTTCCGAAACTTCCGGGGGGAGGATGCCGCGCGAGGGGAGCGTCTCCCGAATCGGTTCGGTCGAATAGACACACGGAATCAAGTCGGTATTGACTCCTTTGCGGCGGATCCGTTTCCGGAGCATCATCGAAAGGCGGCAGTGAGTGACGTCGGTCAGACGGCCGAACCGAACCAGGGTCGGATCGGTGCGCAGCGCCGCCCCCATGCTCGAAAGGACCGGAATCTTTGTCTCGAGGGCGGCGGCCAGAAGCTCGACCTTCGGGGCGAGCGAATCGATCGCGTCGATCAGCAGGTCGGGCGCGTCCCCTTCCGGCGCCAGAAGTTCGGGAATCGACTCGGCGTTCAGAAGCCGGTCGACCGCCTCGACCCGCGCCCGCGGCCAGATCTCGAGAACGCGCCGGCACGCCGCCTCGACCTTCCGCATTCCGACCGACGCGTGGGTTGCCAAGAGCTGGCGGTTGATGTTGCTTTCCGTAATACGGTCGCAGTCGACCAGGCGGAATCGACCGACTCCGGCGCGGGCCAACGCCTCGAGTGCGTAGCCGCCGACCGCGCCGACCCCGCAGATCATCACAAACGACCGATGGAGCCGCTCGACCGCTTCTTCGCCGAGCAAAAGACCGATCCGGTGAAACTGATCAAACTCTTCCAACGCAGACTCCTACTTTGGGGAAAACAGGCCGAACGCTTCCGAAAACCGCGCGGCGGCAATCGACGGGCGCGCGCCGAGCTCTTCCAGGAGGGCGGCGGTTTCGACGACCCCTGCCGGTTCCCGCCCTCCGGCGGGATAGTCGCTTTCGGGAACGATCTGTTCCGGAGCCGACGCGGCCAGCCGCCGAACCGCCTCGCGCCCCCGCCGCCGATCCGGAGCGGTCTGCGCCGCCGAAAAGGAGAAGAAGAACCTCTCCGAAACCGCCTCGCGCGGAACCGACTCGACCGACCCATGAACCAGAACGGCGGGAATCCGCCGAAAGGGGCGGATCGCCGAAAAGATCTCCCCCCCCGTTCGACAGGCGTGAACGACGATCGGCAAACGCATCTCGTCGGCCAGCGCCAACTGTGCGGCAAAAAGGGACCGCTGAGTCTCTTTCGGCGCGGCGGCAAGCCCTTTCGACCCGAAATCGAGCCCGATCTCCCCGATCAGGGGGGATTCGAGACGGACGAGTCCCGCCCGAAACTCTTCCTCCTGGTCGGGGACGGCCGAGGCGGCATACCAGGGATGAATCCCGAGCGCCCCGACAATACGAACCCCTCCCGTCCGGTCGGCGGAAGAAGCGCCGACCAGACGGAAAATCGGCTCCCAGTCGTCCGGCCGCGCCGCCGCCGTGACGACGACGGTCACCGACCGCTCGGCGGCTCGCGCCAGAACCGAATCGAGTTTCGCCGCTGACGGGGCGTCGGTCAGGTGCGCATGCGCATCGATAAACGGGTTCGGCACGTTTTCTCCTCGCGGCGGGTCAAAATATCGTCTGTCCTTAATAATCGAAAGAATTCCGCCTTCCCCATTTTACCGCTTTTCCTTTTTCAACGGACCTTCTCAAGAAGGATACCGTTTGGGCCGATATTAACGATTAAGGGGATTGTATCGGAACCGGAACCGAAGATTCCGACAAAAAGTACAAGCTCGATATTGCCTCGGCGCGATGGATATTCCGAAATCGATAATACTCACTCTCTGTGCCGCGTTTCTTCTCGGCGGCGGGTGCGCCCTGACGCAGAAAAACGAGCCGAAAGAGGACGCCGTTCATGCGGCGTTCGAAGCCCAGCGTTCGCAGGAAAGCCAAATGTCGGCCTTTGCCGCCTCGGCGGGAAAGAAAAGAGGTTCGGAGAGTGAAAAGCCGGCCGGAACGGGAGAGATGTTTCTCCTTTCCGACAAGGCCAAAGAGATTTACGCGAACACCGAACGATAGACCGAAGCTCTGACCGCGTGTCGAAAGAGCGGCGGCGCGAGGCAGACATGAGCTACTCTTACACGTTTAACATTCCCGATCTGCCCGACCCGGTTCGGCCGGCGCGCTTCTGGTCAAAGGCCGACGACGATCCGCAAACCGTTCTCTGCGAGGTCTGTCCGCACCACTGCCGCGTCAAGCCGGGACATTCCGGCCGATGCCGCGTCCGAACCAATTCGGTCGGCGCGATGGAGCTCCCCTTCTACGGAAAATACACGTCTCTGGCGATCGACCCCATCGAAAAGAAACCGCTCTATCACTTCTTCCCCGGAATGCAGATCCTTTCGATCGGAACCGCCGGGTGCAATTTGAGCTGTAAGTTCTGTCAGAACTGGCAGATTTCACAGGGGGATTTCTCCGCGGCCGCCCTTTCGTTTATGGGACCGGCGCGTCTGGCCGACCTGGCGATCGGCCGACAGGTTCCCGCGGTCGCGTTCACCTACAACGAGCCGTCGATCTGGGCGGAATACGTAATCGACGCGGCGCGTGAATGCCGACGCCGGGGTTTGCGCACCGTGGCGGTCACCAACGGGATGATCGAAGGGCGCGCCCGGGAAGAGTTCTACAGCGTCCTGGACGGGGTGAACATTGACCTGAAAGCGTTTAGCGACGAATTCTACCGCGGGCTCTGCGGCGGGGAGCTCCGCGCGGTACAGGAGACGCTCCGCTACGCGGTACACGAGACCGACGTTTGGGTCGAGGCGACCAACCTTCTTATCCCCACAAAGAACGACAATCCCGACGAGCTGAAACGTCTGGTCGGCTGGTTCGTCGAAACGCTCGGGCCGGACGTGCCGCTTCACTTCTCGGCGTTCTTCCCGACCTTCCGGCTGACCGACGTGCCGAAGACCCCGCCCGAGACGGTCTACAGCGCGCTTGAGACCGCGCGCGAGGCGGGGATCCGCTACGTCTACGCCGGAAACGTCTGGTGGCGCCGGGGCCATTCGACCGCCTGTCCCGAGTGCGGGGACGAGGTTGTCACACGAACCGGATTCCGTTCCGAGTCGCGCATCACCCCCGAAGGGAAATGCCCGAAATGCGGCGCGGCTATTCCCGGACGGTACAGCCGGTAATTCTCATCAGATCTTCGACGTCGTAATTGCGAAGAACCCCGTGGATCACGTTCTGGAGGGGATACGGCCGCGGCGCGCGGTCGACGTAATCCGCCCACGAGCCGGGAACCGCCGACGGAATCAGCACCACGCCGGAAAAGAGCTCCGGCTCTACCGCCGCCGCGTGCAGTGCGACCAGCGCCGCGTCGGGCGTATCGGCGGTAAGTTCGATCGGCGCGGCGTTCTCCCCGCCGAGGTATCGGGCGGTCGAAACGACGTCTTCGGCGCGCAGACCGACATATGTCTCTCCCAAAAGATAAGCGAGATACCAGATCGTCCCGTCCGGTCCGAAGATATCTTTGTTGTAATACGATTTTCCTTCGGCGCGGGATTCTCCCCAACCGCGCGGCTCGACCGACCAGACCGCGCCGTCTTTCTCTTCTTTTAACCGGGCGGCAAGATCCGACGCCGCCGCGCTTCGATTCCCCTCCTGCGTGACGATCAGGCGGATACTCCCCTCGCCGCACGTATGCCGGCGAATCGGCAGACCGATCAGACCTTCGGCTTTCAAAACAAAGCTTTCCGGCTCGTCGGGAACTTCAGCCGGCTCGACCGGCGGGATTTCGGCGAGCGGGCGGATCTTCGCCGTCGCGCGAACCAGGTCGGCGAACCCTTCCGGCGGAAGGGCGGCCTGTTTCGCACGGCGGCGCTCTTTCAGCTCGGCGTTGTAGTCGCGGTTGATGTCGTAGGTCGTCCGCGCTTCGGGAAGCGCCATCACGCCGTTGGGAACCGACTTGATCTCTTCGAGCGAAAGGGTCGGCAGCGGATATTCCCCGACGATCCGCTCGTCCCGCCCGGCGAGCCAGCGGAGCATCCAGCTGATCGATGCGTCGAGAAGTTCGGGACAGTAGCCGTGGTCCCCCTCGATTTCGACGATCGACAGCGCCTCGGAATGCTCCTGCCGGGAATAGATTCTCAGCGCGTCGCGGAACGAGGCCCACGTGTCGTCAATATTAAAGAAGTCCCCGGTCTTCGTGTTCAGCAGGGTCGGTTTCGGCGCGCGCATAATGATGTAGTCGGCGTGATCCATACCGAATCCGAGCTGGCCGAAGATGTTCTGTTCGGCGTCCTGCGGGGTCGACTTGTGTGTCTGCGCCCCGTAGAGGGAGCAGAGGTAGCAGCTCGGCGCGGCGCAGAGAACCCGATCGTCGAGCGCCATCAGATAGGAGGACTGCGTCCCCCCGCCGCTGTTCCCCGCCACGCCGAGCCGGTCGGAAATCACGTCGGGCCGGGACTGCAAAAAATCGAGCCCGCGGATCATATCCCAGACTTCGTAAGTGGCGGTGTTCCGCCCCAGTAGGATTGAGCCGATCCCCGCCAGGGAATGGGACTCGGTGGTCGACGCTTTCGGGTTCCCTTCCGCGTCGAAATGCTGGAGCCGTTCTCCCTGGTCGACCGGATCTTGGATATACATTGCCAAACCGTTCATCGCCCCTAAAACGCAAAGCCCCTGATAGGAGTTTGACGCTTTTCCCTCAAACGAATGGCCGCAGACGACAAGAACGCCGGGATAGGGGGGCGCGAACTTTTCGGGACGGGGAAGGAAAAGGGTCCCGGTCGCGTAAAAGTGAGGAAGCGTTTCGAGGACAATCTTTTCGGCGCGGTATTCGGGCCGGTCGATCACACCGGTCACTTGGGCGTTCAGCGGGGTTCGCCCCCACATTTCGCCGAGCTGTTCGTAGAAGAATTCCCGCCGCTGCCGCTGATAGGCGGCGATATCGTCTTCGGTTTTGACGCTCTCGTATCTTTCGCGCCACTGCTGCCGCTTTACG
Organism: Thermoguttaceae bacterium; assembly: GCA_017652805.1. Lineage (GTDB taxonomy): Bacteria > Planctomycetota > Planctomycetia > Pirellulales > Thermoguttaceae > RUG695. The sequence continues at coordinate 11,819 of JAGCAH010000100.1, forward strand.
TCAATCTTGACGATCAGGTCGTTATACATCATCCGATCCGGCTCGGCGCAGACCCCCGAGACGGCCAGCGTCGGAGGAGGAGGGGGAACCTCCTCGGCGGTTTCCGGCGCGGCAGCCCCCGCGGCGGGATCGGGCGCGGCGACATCTTCGGCAAAAACCGAGGCGGAACTCGACATGAGGAAGGAAACAAGCCCCAGCAGGATGATCATCTTTTTCATCAAACTTCTCCCAAAACGATACGGAACGCTTAACTGATATTCAAGAGTCATTGTACCCAAGACGATGGCGAAAATCAAACGCGACCTTCCCCGCCGCGGAACTTTTCCGGAACGTCCTTCGCCCTTAAAAACGGGAGAAATATCGATTCCTATTAGAAAAAACGGGCAATGGTGATAAAATTGACGCGAACGCTTTTTCGTCCTGCGGAAACGGTACTCCGAGGGGGGGGCGAAGACGCCCGGCGAACCCCGCCGTCCCCGAAGTAATAAAAAAGAAGCGACAGCTGAAAGAGGAATTCATGACCGATGTCAATCAAATGAAAGAAGAAGTTCGCCGACAGGCGGAAAAAATCGACCGCGTCCGAACCGAGATCGCCCGCGTGGTGGTCGGGCAGGAATATATGGTCTCGCGCCTTCTGGTCGGTCTGTTGACCGGCGGGCACGTTCTTTTAGAAGGCGTGCCGGGTCTGGCGAAAACGACGACGGTCAAGGCGCTGGCCGACGCGCTCGAAACGAAGTTCCAGCGTCTGCAGTTCACGCCCGACCTTCTCCCCGCCGACCTGATCGGTACGATGATTTATCGGCCGAGCGATGGAAAGTTCGAAACGAAAAAGGGGCCGATCTTCGCCAACTTCATCCTGGCCGACGAGATCAACCGCGCCCCGTCGAAGGTGCAGTCGGCGCTCTTAGAGGCGATGCAGGAAAAACAGGTCACGATCGGCGAGACGACCTTTCCGCTCGACAACCTCTTCCTGGTCATGGCGACGCAGAACCCGATCGAGCAGGAGGGGACCTATCCCCTCCCCGAAGCTCAGGTCGACCGTTTCATGCTGAAACTGAAGATCGGCTACCCCACCGCCGACGAAGAACGACGAATTCTCGACCGCGCGCTCGACTCGGTCGGCACGGTGATCCGCGCGGCGATGACCCGCGACGAAGTCTTACAGGCGCAAAACGTCGTCGGTCAGGTCTACATCGACGAGTCGGTCCGCGGCTACATTCTCGACCTGGTTCAGGCGACGCGCCGTCCCGAAGACTATCGTTTGGCGAAGCTCCGTCCCCTGATCGAGTTCGGCGCTTCGCCCCGTGCGGGAATCTTTCTGGGGAAAGGGGCGCGTGCGATGGCGGCGCTGGCCGGACGCGGTTTCGTCACCCCGCAGGACGTCAAGGATATCGTCTACGACGTCTTGCGCCATCGTGTCATTCTGACCTACGAAGCGGAAGCGGAATCGGTCACCGCCGAAGACGTGATCGGCGAAATTCTCAACACGGTTCCGGTACCGTAATACAAAAGGGATCGCCCGAATGAACGGCCAGTTAAGCGACATTCTGAAAAAGGTACGGCGGCTCGAGATCGTCTCGAACCGTTCGGCGAACGACCTCTTCGCGGGAGAATACAAGAGCGTTTTCCGCGGGCAGGGGATTGAGTTCAGCGAAGTTCGCGAATATCAGCCGGGGGACGACGTCCGTCTGATCGACTGGAACGTCACCGCCCGCGCCGGCCGGCCGTTCATCAAGCGGTTCGTCGAAGAGCGGGAACTGACGATCCTTTTCCTGCTCGACGTTTCGGCTTCGGGGATCTTCGGCTCGCGGCGGGGTAAACTCGACACCGCGGTCGAGGCCGTCGCCACGTTAATGTTTTCGGCATTGAAAAACAACGACAAAGTCGGTCTGGTCACCTTTTGCGACGAGGTGATCGACTCCCATCCCCCGCGGAAGGGGAAAGGCGCGGTGCTGCGGCTGATCCGTGAGATGATCGCGCAGGAACCGATCCCCCGGCCGACCGACCTGGCCAAGGCGCTCGACTACGCCAACCGGATTCTGAAACGGCGGTCGGTCGTCTTTCTGATCAGCGACTTCTTCGCGCCGCAGGCGGATAAGGAACTGGCAATCTGCCGCCGGAAACACGACCTGATCGCCCTTTCGCTCACCGACCCGCGCGAAGCGGAATTCCCGAACGTCGGTCTGATCCGGCTCCGCGACCCCGAAACGGGTCAGACGGCGGAGATCGACACCGCTTCGCCCCGCGTGCGCGCCCTCCTGGCGCAGAAGCTCGGCAGACAGCGTGACTCGGTTAAAAACTGCCTGAGTCATTACGGGATCGACCGGCTGGAAATCGGAACCGAACGGGACTACGTCAAAGACCTGCGCGGCTTCTTCGAAAAGCGGCGCGGCCGGAAACACGCCTGATCCACGCGGGCGGAAGACGTCTTTCAACTTTAAAATCTCAAGCTTCGATGAATATCGCGTCCAAAGCCAAACAGATTCTCACGCTTCTGCCGATCGCGCTTCTGACCCTTTCGGCGCTCGGCGCTCCCGCGGTCCGTACGGTCGATTCTCCCGACGGCGAAAAGAGCGCGTCCGTCCAAATTTCGCCGGATCCGATCCAACTGGGCGAGAGCGCCGAAATGACGATCACCGTCACCCTTCCGGCAGGGTGCGAGACGGTCCCCCCGGCGTTCCCCCCCTCCTACGGCGCGATGACCGTCGAAAGCGTCAAAGCCGACCCGCCGACCCTCACGGGCGGGAAACACACGTCGGTCTTTCACGTCCGGTTGATCCCCGATCGGAGCGGAAAGCTCTTCCTCCCCCCGATCCCGATCGAAACCCGCGACGCGGCGGGCTCCCCTTCCCCTCTCCTGATCCCCGCGGGTGAAGTAGAGGTCGTCTCGCGGTACGATCCCGAAAGCGCGTCCCTTTCACAGCTCTCCTCTCCCGCGCCGCCGATCAAACAATTCCCGTGGATACTCGCCGCGGCCCTCCTCGCCGGGGCGGTGACCTTTATTGTTCTGGCGCGCGGGTTTTTCCGCTCGCCGTTCCGACTCGCCGCCAAAGAGCTCTCGCCGCGCGAGAAGGCGCTCCGCCGCCTGGACGTTCTGAAAAACTCCGGTCTGGCCGAGTCCGACCTGCACGAATATTACATCCACCTGACGGGGATCGTCCGCGTCTTTATTGAAGAGACAACCGGAATCCGCGCGCCCGAACAGACGACCGAAGAGTTCCTTCGGCATATCGAGACCGAACCGAACCGGAGTTTTTCGCCCCAGGCGCGCGTTCGGCTCGCCCGTTTTTTGGAATCGGCCGACATGGTGAAGTTCGCCAAGTTCCGTCCCGCGCCCGACGAGGTCGCCGCGGGAGAAGAGAGCGCCCGCGGCTTCGTTTCGACCTTTGAACCGCCGACGCCGACGAAGGAAGGGAGCGTGTCATGACCGATCTGTTCGCCGCCGCCACGTCGTTTCGATTTCAGACGCCGCTGGCGCTCCTTCTGGTGATTCCGGTTTTGTGGCAGGCGCGTCGGATCGTCGCGCCCCGGCGTCGGGAAGCGTTCCTCTTTTCGAGCCTGACGGTCTTCGGCGCTCTGCCGAAGACGTGGGCGAGCCGACTCTTCCCCTTCGTCCGGGCGCTGATTCCGCTCGGACTGATTCTGGCGACCGTCGCTCTGGCACGGCCGCAGTGGGGGGAGCAGGAAAACCGGGTCGAAAGCGAGGGGATCGCGATGGCGATCTGTCTCGACAGGAGCGGCTCGATGCGGAACGAGGACTTCGTTCTGGGGAACCAACGGGTCGAACGGTTCGATGCGGTCAAAAAAATCTTCCACGATTTCGTCCTGGGGGACGGGAAATACTCGGGCCGGCCGAATGACAAGATCGCGCTGGTCGTCTTCGGCGGATACGTCGACGCGCTCTGTCCCCTGACGCTCGACCACGAGGCGCTCGCCGAAATGCTCCGAACGGTCCGCGTCCCGGATCCGCCGGTCAATCGGCGCGGGGAGCTGATTCCCGACCAGCTCTTTCAGGAAGAATCGGCCACGGCGATCGGCGACGCGCTGGCCGCGGCGGTCGGTCGGCTGAAAGACGCCGACGCCAAAAGCAAGGTGATCGTTCTCCTTTCGGACGGCGTGCAGAACGTCGGCGAGGTCACCGCCGAAGAGGCCGCCGAGCTGGCCAAGGAATTCGGCATCCGAATCTACACCATCGGGATCGGAACCCGCGGCTCGATGTTCGACCCGCTCGACTTCGACGAGGAGACGCTCCGCCGGGTCGCCGAGATCGCCGACGGCGAGTACTACAGCGCCGAAAACACCGAAACGCTCGACCGCGTCTGCCGACAGATCGACAAGCTCGAAAAGAGTCAGTACAAGGAGAGTGTCTACACACTATACCGCGAGTTATACACTTGGTTTCTCTTCCCGGGGATCGTTTTGATCCTCCTGGGAATCGTCTTACGGACAACCCGATTTCGGAGTCTCCCTTAAATGTTCTGGACGGATAAATACTGGCTCTGGGCTCTCTGGCTCCTTCCGATTCTCGCAGGACTCTTCCGCCGCGCGGCGGTGAGTGCGGAGCGAAAGAGGGAGCTCTTCGCCGAACCGCCGATGAGTCAGCGTCTGGCGCCGACGCGCGGCGGCGCGCGTCAGTCGCTCCGCGCCCTCTTCGTCCTGGCGGGTGTGGCGCTGATGCTGGTCGCGGCGGCCGGTCCCTACGGCGCGGGAGAATTGGTCCGCGTCGAACGGTCGGGCGCTGACATTCAGATTCTTCTGGATATCTCCCGTTCGATGCTTTCGGACGACGTGAAACCGAACCGGCTCGAAAGCGCCAAACTCGACATTAACGACCTTCTCGAACGGGTACGGGGGGATCGGGTCGGCCTGATCGCCTTTGCCGGCCGACCGATCGTGAAGATCCCGCTGACGCGCGATTGCGAGTTCTTCCGCGAGGCGCTCCGAACCCTTTCGGTAGACGACGCGCCCCGGGGGGGAACGGCGATCGGCGAGGCGATCCGTCTGGCGCTTCGCAGTGTGGACAAGGAGAGCACGCGCGACCGGGCAATCCTTCTGATCACCGACGGGGAAGATCACGAGTCGGACCCGCTCGAGGCCGCCGACCAGGCTGCGGCGATGGGCGTTAAGATATACACCGTCGCGCTCGGCGACGCCGAAGAAGGGGGGCGGATTCCCCTCTACAACAACCGCGGCGAGCAAACCGGCTACCAGAAATACAAGGGAAAAGAGATCCGAACCAAGGCGGACCGCGAACTGCTGCGGCAGATCGCCGAAAAGACCGGCGGTGAATTCCTCGACATGGGAAAGACGCCGACCGACCTGGGAGCTTTCTACCGCAAGTCGATCCGTCTGAACCGTTCCGGCTCCGGCGAGGAAGACCGCCGCGTCCGGAAAGAGAAATACCAACCGTTCCTTCTGGCGGGGATCCTTCTGCTCGGCTTCGGGTGCGGGATATCCCCTTGGCGGACCGAACGGAAAACCGCCGCGGCACTCCTTCTCGCCGCGCTGACGCTCTGCCTGCCGGGCGGATTCGCCGCGGCCGAAACGGCATCGGACGAGGATGTCGATTTCTTCGCCGAGTCGGCGGACGGGCAGGAGACGGAGCAGGAACCGGCGGCGGAACCTTCTTCGGAAGCGGACGCCCAGGCCGAAACCCCGCCGACGTTCGAGAGGGAACTCGACCCGAACCTGACCGCCGAAGAGCTGTATAACACCGCCTGCGACCTGGCGGCGCGGGGCGAGGCCGACCATGCCGAACTCTGCCTGCGCCGGGGGCTCGACGCGGTCGGGCCGCGCAAGAAATCGCTCCGCGCCCGGATTCGGTACAACCTCGGTCTTTTGCAGGCCGGACGGCTTGAAGCCGAAGCTGAAAACGTCTTCGCCGAGCCGGACAAAGAGACCGCCGAATCGACCCCGTCGCCCGACGCGGCGGCGGAAGGGGGCGAAAAGACCGCCCCGAAAGACATCGTCGCCGCCTACCGCCGCGCCGCCGAAAAACGGACTGCGGCCTTCGATCAGCTTCTGACCGATACACAAAAGACGGCGGCGACACTGCGCGACGCGGCGGCGGACGGCGGCGGAAAGCTCCGCGCCGACGCCCTGCGCGACAGCGACCTTCTCCTTTCGTGGGGGGAGGGAAAATCGCGCGCCTTTTCGGCGGGCGAACGGCGCAGGCGCGGCGAGCTCTTTTCACCGACCGACCAGCTCCGATGGCTCGACGAAGAGCTGACCCGCCTCTTTGAAGATTCGGTTTCGGCGAAAGAGCCGTGCAGCGCTGAAGAGTGGCAGAAGATATACAAGCGGGGCGAGTCCCTTGCCGAGCGGAAAGCCGACCTGGAAGAAATCCTCGAGTCGGGAACGCTTCGGGACGACGAAAACCCGGCTCTTTCCGACGCGCGGATCGCCTCGGCGGAAAGCGGCCTGACGGCGCTGACCGATGCCGCCGACCGGTTCTCCGCCGGGGAAGAGTCGGCGGTCAAAAAGGTCCGCGAAAGTATCGCCGAGCTCGATCGGGCGGCGCTGACATACGCCGACTATCCGGCGGTCGTCTCTGATGCCGTGGCGCGCCAGGGCGAGACCGTCAAGCGGCTCGCCGCGTCCGGCCAAACCGAGTCGGCGGAAGACGCCGAAGCCGAATCTTCTCCCGTTACACAAGAGGGGATCGCGGCGCGGGACGACGCGATCCGCCGTCGTCTGGAACGGATGACCGACGACGCCCAACGAGAGTTTGCCGACCGCCCCTATAACGAAGAGGAAGAGAACCGCGCCGTGCCGGAAGCCGAAACCGACCCGGCCGAGGCCGAAGGAACGGAGGAGGGGAAAGGGGGCGAAATCGACTTCTTCACTCCGGACACAGACGACGAAACCGGCCACACGCCGGCAGCTCCCCCCGCCGAACCTCAGGAATCCCTCTCTCCCGAAGAGCGAATCCGCCGTTCGATGAATCTGGCGCTCGAACTCGCGCCGGAAATCACCCGCGAAGAGGACGCGCTCGCCGCCCTTCCCGCCGAATCGTTCCGCGCCGACGCGTCCCGGCACGAAGAGGCCATTCTCGAACTCCTCCGCCGGATCGCCGAACCGCTTCAAGACCCGAACCAACAGAATCAGCAAGACCAAAACCAGAATCAGCAGAACCAAGACCAACAGAATCAGGACCAAAATCAGCAGAATCAGGATCAGGGGGATCAATCGCAGAATCAGCCGAACGGCGGGGATCAGAACAAAGACTCACAAGAGAACCCCCAAAACCAAAACCGGGAAGGCCAAAACCCGCAGGATCAGAATCAACAGGATCAGAACGAACAGAGCCAAAACGATAGGGATCAGGGGAACCAAGATCAGGCTCCTCAGACCGGCAATCAAAAGGAAAACCGCGGGGCGATGACTCCCGAAGATGAAGAGGCGCGCCAACGGGAAGAGAAGGCCGAAGCGATGATGCGGAAAATCGACGATCGTCAGCGTCAGGTCGAGGCACTCCGCCGCCAGCGTAACCGCCTCTTCCAGCGATACGAAAAACCGGAGAAAGACTGGTAGCGAATGAATACGTGTTCCAATCAATATAACAGGCAGATTCTCCGACGCGTCCTGCGCGCGCTTTTCGCGTCGGCCGCGGCGCTCCTTCTTCTTTTGCCGCCGACCTTTTCGGCGGCGTGGGGCGCTTCTCGCGAAAAGCCGTCGCTGAGCATTTCGGTCTCCCCGAGCAAAGTCTGGCCGGGCGAGTCGTCTGTTCTCCGAATACAGGTTCGGAACCTCTCAAAAAACGTCACGCCCGATCTGAGTTATCTTGAGGAGGAATTCAACATCGAATACATGGGGAGCGAACCGCTCTCCCGTTCGATGACGATCACCATCAACGGAAAGACGACCGTCACCGAAGAGCGGGGCGATACGTTCGTCTATCGCATCACGCCGAAACGGGGGGGCACCATTCAGATCGAGCCGCCGATCATCGAATCGGACGGCGTCCCTTTAAACGCGCCGCCGGCAATCCTGCGCGTCGTCGAACCGGACGACGCGAACCTCCCGCCGGAAGAACGGTTCGCGCGGCTGGAAGTCTCGGTCTCGCCGGAAGAGATTTATCCCCTCGCGCCGCTGACCGTCACCCTTTCGGTCTACATTCGGGAAGATTCCGAAAAGATGAATCCGACCGACCCCCTTCTGAAAACGGGGGACCGAAACCCGCCGGAACTCCTTTTCGACTGGGGGCTGGACGAGACGATCCCGCCCGGCCTCAATCCGGACGAGGAGTTTTCGCAGTGGCTGGGGAAATACGTCAGCTCGCGGGGGGGATTCTCGATCAACCACCTTCGACAGAGCAATCCGTTCTCCCTATTCGGAGGGGAACCCCGTCTTTTGACCTTCCTCCCGCGGAGCGAACTCGTCCGCGGCGGCAGCGGCGGCGACGCGCCCCGTTTCCGCCGGTACGACTTTACGCGCTCGTTCACCGCGGGAGAACCGGGTTCGTATAGCATGCCCCCGGCCCGTCTGAAAGGGCTTCTGGGCGATCGCGAGATTTACGCGGCGTCCGAGCCGGTCACCGTCACGGTTCGCGAGGTGCCCCAGCCGCGTCCGGAAGGGTATATCGGCGTGGTCAGTCAGGGAAGCGGCGTACATCTGGCCGCGAGTCTTTCGACCGACCGCGGCCGGGTCGGCGAGGCGCTCACGCTCGAACTGACTCTGTCCGGCACGAAAGGGGCGGTTGACCTGCGAACCCCCGAACTGGCGGACGACGCGGCGCTGAAAAGCCGGTTTAAGATTTACGCGCCAAACGAGGAAGAGAGCGAGGGGAAGATCAGCTGGCAATGGAATCTGCGTCCCCTCTCGCCGGGAGACGAAGCGTTCCCCGCCATCAGTCTCTGCTGTTTCGACGCCGCGGGAGGGGAGTTCAGAAATCTCCGTACCGACGAGATCCCCCTTTCGATCGAAGCGGGGAACGCCGACCTTGAAAGTTTCGCGCGGGACGAGCCTTCCTCCGCCGGGACGGACGAGCCCGTGGCGAAAACCGCCGGACCCAAACCGTTCGGTCCAATCCCGCGGACCTATTCGCTCGGCGGCATGGCGTTCTTCGCCGGCGCGCTTTACGCGGCGGTCGGCATACTCGGTTTTATCGGCCGCGGAATCCGCCGACGCGCCGCCCATTCCGGCGACGCGCAGCGGGGCGGGGAACGAATCCTCCGCAAAGCGTTCGCCGAGGGGCCAAGCGCGGTTCACCGCGCGGTTGTCACCGTGTTTCTCACCCCCCTGACGGCGGGGCGGAACCGGCGCGCCGACGCGCTCAGCCGGGACGAAATCGACGAGCTCCTGACCGAATGGACGGAATCGGCGCCGAACGAAAACCATAAAAAACTCGTCGGCGAACTCGGCGCTCTCCTCGATCGGCTCGAAGCGGAAAAATTCGCCGGAGCCGACTCCGCGACGACCGAAGCCGAAGTGACGGCGCTCTACCGCCGCTGGATCGCCGCGCTCAAAGAACAGGCTCCGTCCCGCGTCAAAAAGGGGAGCGCGAAATCGCTCGGACTCCTCCTCATTCCGATCCTCCTGACCCTGACCGGTTGCCGCGCCGACGAACAGACGCGCGAAGAATTCGACCGCGCCGTCTCGCTATACGCCCAGGCCGAAGCGTCGAACGTTCCGCAGGAGAAGGCGCGTCTCTTCCGCCAGTCGGCGGCGGTCGGCGAAGGGCTTCTCGCCGAGGGAAACGAGAGCGGCGCGATTCTCTACAACCTGGGTTGCGCCTACCGCGGCGCCGGAGACGCTCCCCGCGCGCTGGCGGCATGGCGGCGAGCCGAGACTTACATTCCGACAGACAAA
>JAGCAH010000101.1 GCA_017652805.1 Thermoguttaceae bacterium
CACCGTCATCGGGGTTATGCAGTCGCGCGCGCCGTCGGCGGCGGCGGGCGGTTCGCTCGACTCTCAGGATTTTTCCTTCGATATTTACATTCCGATCAATACGTTTCGGGTTCGGATCGGCGATACCGTGGTCCGCCGTCTGAGCGGCTCGTTCGAGGGTCAGACGGTTCAGTTGAATCAGATCACGCTCAAGGTCGATAAGATTGAAAACGTCACCGAGACCGCGGAGATCATCAAACTCGACCTGGCGGCTCACCATAAGTACGAGGATTACGGGGTGACTGTTCCGCTGGAACTTCTGGAACAGGCGAAGACAACCCGGCTGATGTTCAATATCTTCATGGGGCTGATGGCGGGAATCTCGCTGGTGGTCGGCGGGATCGGAATTATGAACATCATGCTGGCGACCGTGACCGAACGGACGCGAGAGATCGGGATCCGCCGCGCCCTCGGCGCGAGACAGGAAGATATTATTCGCCAGTTCCTGATCGAGACAGTCGTCCTTTCGATCGTCGGCGGGGGGCTCGGCGTCCTGGTCGGACTGACCTGCGGACCAACGACGGAACTGGTGATGTTCCTGTTAAAGCATTTCAAACCGGATGCGGTCGCGAATCTGCCGCCGATCATTCAGAACATGAAACCGATTATCGTCTACTGGTCGATCCCGCTGGCGTTTTCGATTTCGCTTCTGATCGGGGTCGTCTTCGGACTCTATCCCGCGGTCCGCGCCGCCTCGATGGACCCGATCGAGGCGCTCAGGCACGAGTAGACCTCTTTTATACGGACCGTCCGATTTTACGCGGCGGGGGACTATTCCATTTTTTCGAGGAACCGCGCCAGGTAAGCGGGGTCGTCCTTTTCGAGAATCTGCGCGATCTTCGCTTCCGGGACTTTCATGTTCCGGAGCGCCTTTTCGACGCGGGTCCAGAGCGAGGCGCGCTTCTTCCCTTCGGAAAGCCAGAGTTCCGATGCCAGTTCGGTCAGCTTCTGGTACATGATCGCGTCTTTGTTTTCGTAATAGCGTCTGATGATCCCTTCCTGGTATCGGCTTCGTTCGGTCATGGATGTTCCTTCTTTCGCCTGCCTCGCCTAATGTTCTTTACGCGGGAATCTTTCTATACTTCGAGCGGCGGCTCGTCTGCGCGTCCGGCTGGGCGGCGAGAACCGTCTCTTCATAATCGGTAAAGTTCCCTTCAAACCATCGGACTTTTCCCCCTCCCTCAAAAACGAGCAGGTGCGTGCAGATCCGGTCGAGGAAGAAGCGGTCGTGGCTGATCACCAGCGCACAGCCGGGAAAATCGATGATCGCCTGTTCGAGAACGCGCATCGTACCGACGTCCAGATCGTTCGTCGGCTCGTCGAGGAGGAGGAAATTCCCGTCCCGCTTAAGGAGTTTTGCCAGATGAACGCGGTTCCGTTCCCCGCCGGAACATTTGCCGACCGGCAGCTGCTGCGAGGCGCCCCGGAAATTGAACCGCGCCAGGTAGAGGCGGCTGTTCATCTTCACCGGGCCGAGCTCGACCAGGTCGCGCCCGTCGGTGATCTCTTCAAAGACGGTGTTATTGTCGTTGAGCGCGTCGCGGTGCTGGTCGACATAGGAGAGTTTGACCGTCTCGCCCAGTTCGAGGGTGCCGCTGTCCGGTTTCTCTTCGCCGACGATCATGCGGAAGAGGGTCGTCTTTCCGGTTCCGTTCGGACCGATCACGCCGACCACCGCGCCGCGCGGCACGTCGAACGACGCGTCTTTAATCAGCGGAATGAACTTCCCGCCGATCTCAAACCCTTTGCAGAGATCGCGTACGTTGAGAACCTTTTCACCCAGGCGGGGGCCGGGGGCGATCTGAATGACCGTGTCGCTCTTATCGTCGATTGTCTGCTGGGCGGCGAGCTCTTCGTAGGAGCGGACGCGCGCCTGGTTCTTCTGTTTACGGCCGCGGTGCGCCTTTTCGATCCATTCGAGTTCCCGCTTTAAGACCTTCTGCCGCTGCGACTCTTTCTTTTCGGTAAGACGGAGGAGTTCCGCCTTCTGGGCCAGCCATGACGAGTAGTTCCCTTCGAACGGGAGACCGCGGGTGTTGTCGATCTCGAGGATCCACTTGGTGACGTTATCGAGGAAATAGCGGTCGTGCGTTACGATGATCACCGTTCCGGGATAGTCGCGCAGGGTCGCCTCCAGCCAGCGGACCGTTTCGGCGTCGAGGTGGTTCGTCGGCTCGTCGAGCAGAAGAAGGTCGGGGCGTTCGAGGAGCGCTTTACAGAGCGCCACGCGGCGGCGTTCCCCGCCAGAGAGCTGGCTGATGATCGCGTCGTCGGGGGGGAGAAGAAGCGCGTCGCTGGCGATATCGATCCGCCGGTCGAGTTCCCACCCTTCGAGGTGGTCGATCTCTTCCTGAAGGCGTCCCATCTCCTCCATCAGCTTATCGAAGTTGTCGGCCTGGTCGGGGTCTCCCATCAGGGTCGAAATCTCATTGAACCGATCGATCTTTTCCTGAATGGGCGCGACCGCCTTCATCAGGTTTTCGCGAACGGTCGCCGAAAGGTCGAGTTCCGGTTCCTGAGCCACGTAGCAGACGCGCATCCCCTTGACCATCGTCACTTCGCCGTCGATATCGGTATCAAGCCCCGCCATGATTTTAAGGAGGGTCGATTTTCCCGCGCCGTTTTCGCCGACGATCCCGATCTTCGCGCCGTAGTAGAACGCCAGAGAGATGTTTTGCAGAATTACCTTTTCGCCGAACCGTTTCGAGACGCGGTTCATTTCAAAAATAAAGTGGGGCGCCATCCGTTTTTCCTTTGGGGCAGGGAGTTGAGACCGAAGTTCGACGGGGAACTTCCTTTTCCTCTACCATACCAAAAAAAAGGCCCGCCGCAAGACCTTGACGCGTTCCCGAAAAGGGTTAAAATGAGTTATCCTTCCTTGGGGAATGGTGTAGTGGTAGCACGAATGGCTCTGAACCATTTAGTAGGGGTTCGAATCCCTTTTCCCCAACTTTCGGCACAGCGTTGGCTGTGCCTTTTTTTATTCCCGAACCGGGCGTAAAAAAGGGGGAAGGTTTCGCTTCCCCCTTTCGGAATACGGACGACGGAGTTACGTCAGGTTTCGCCCGCGTTTCAGGCGCGGTGCTTGACCGCGGCGGAGACGAAGTCGGCGAAAAGCGGATGCGGCTTGGTCGGCTGCGATTTGAATTCCGGGTGATACGCCACGGCAACGAACCACGGATGGTTCGGAAGTTCCATCACTTCGAGGTGTTTTCCCGACTCGGCCTGACCCGAAAGGACCGCGCCCCCCTCTTCGAACTTCGACTGATACTGGAAATCGAACTCATACCGATGGCGATGGCGCTCTTCAATCCGCTCACTGCCGTAAATCTGAGCGGCCTTCGAACCGGCGGCGAGGTTGATATTGCGGCTTCCGCGCCGAACGCCGTCTTCGGGGTCTTTGTCGTCTTGCAGGAGGCAGAAGATCGGATTCTCGCAGGTGCGGTCGTATTCGGTCGAGTCGGCATCGGCCAATCCCAGGACATTCCGGGCGTATTCGATCATGGCGCTCTGGATTCCGAGCGCGACGCCGAAGAACGGAATCCTCTTTTCGCGGGCGATCTGAACCGCCTCGACCGTTCCGCTCACGGTTCGTTCGCCGAACCCGCCGGGAACGATGATTCCGTCAACGTTTTCGAGAATCTGACGCGTCTCCTGGCGTGTGACATTTTCGCTGTCGATCCGGCGGATCCGCACCTGGGTCCGATTCGCGCCTCCCGCGTGGTCGAGCGCTTCGTAGACCGATTTATAGGCGTCTTTATGGTCGGCGTAGCGGCCGACGACGGCGATCGTGACTTCCTGTTCCGGGTGGTGCATTCGATCGAGCATCTCGCGCCAGTCGGTCAGATTCGGTTCGGCGGCGGTGTTCAGACCGAGGAGACTGACGATCGTCTCGTCCATCTTATTGGCATGGAGCGCCATCGGGACCTCGTAAATCGAGAAATCGGCGTCACGCTCTTCAATGACGCAGTCGGCCGGAACGTTGCAGAAGAGGGCGATCTTTCGGCGTTCCTCTTCCGGAATCGGCTGTTCGGTGCGGCAGACGATCATGTCGGGCTGAATTCCGATCGACAGGAGCCGACCGACGCTGTGCTGGGTCGGTTTGGTCTTGAGTTCCCGGGCGGCTTTCAGGTAGGGGATCAGGGTCAGATGGATGAAGAGGCAGTTCTGTTTGCCGATGTCGTTGGCAAACTGGCGGATCGCCTCCATGTGGGGGAGCGATTCCATATCGCCGACCGTCCCGCCGATTTCGGTAATGACCACGTCGACGTCGTCCCGATCGAGGTACGCGATCTTCTCTTTGATGATACTTGTCACATGCGGAATGACCTGAATGGTGACGCCCTTGTATTCTCCGGCGCGTTCTTTCTTCCCCATTTCCTGATAGAGGAGACCGGTCGTCCAGCTGCTGTGTCGGGTCAGACGGTCGCTGGTGAACCGTTCATAGTGGCCCAGATCGAGGTCGGTCTCGCTCCCGTCGTCGAGGACGTAGACCTCGCCGTGCTGGAACGGGCTGAGGATCCCGGGGAGGATGTTCAGGTAGGGATCAAGTTTCTGCATCCGGACGCGGAGCCCTCGGCTTTCGAGGAGCATCCCGATCGACGCGCAGGTTAAACCCTTCCCAAGCGAGCTGACAACACCGCCGGTTACAAAGATATGCTTCGTCATTTTTGATATACAATCCTTTCTAAAACAATCCGAAAGACCGATCCCAAGCTCAGAACCGCACTCCCAGCTCCCCCAGCGGGCAGGGAGCAAGGCGACCGTCCCCGCAACACGCTATGCCGCGACTACCGCCCGACGATTTTGGCGAACCGCTCGTAAGCGTCGTCCCAGAGGGCGGTTTCCTGCGGGAGGTATTCGGCAACCTCGAAACTGTCGCGGATGACCGCGCGAGCCTCGGCGATTCCGGCGACGTCGCCCGAGGCGACCGCCTGCATCATGACGTTGCCGATTGCTGTCGCTTCGATCGGCCCGGTCACCACGCGGCATCCGGTGGCGTTGGCCGCCGCCTGGCAGAGGAGCTTATTGCGGATCCCGCCGCCGACGATATGGAGCGTTTCGATCTTCGTGCCGGATATCTTTTCACACATGCCGAGAACCTGACGGAACTTCATGGCGATACTTTCCAGAATGACGCGCAGCACCGTGCCGTCGTCCTGGGGAACCGCCTGTCCCGTTCGCTCGGCGAACCGCCGGATCGCCTCGGGCATATCGGTCGGCGCGAGGAAATCGCGGTGATCCGGGTCGATGAACGTGGTCATCGCGGGAGCGGCGGCGGTCATCTTGTTCATATCTTCCCAGTCGAGATTCCGCCCCTTCTGGTTCCAGACGCGGCGGCACTCCTGAAGGAGCCACATCCCGCAGATATTTTTCAGAATACGGGTCGTTCCGCCGACGCCCCCTTCGTTGGTGAAATTGAATCCGGAGACGACGTCATTGACGACCGGCTTGGGCGATTCGATTCCCATCAGCGCCCAGGTGCCGAGACTGACGTACGCCCAGTCGGTCGAGCCGACCGGACTGGCGGTCGGAACAGCCATCACGGCGCTGGCGGTATCGTGCGAGCCGGGCAGTACGATCTTCATTCCTTTCAGACCGCTGTCTTCGGCCAGCGAGGCGCGGAGGGTTCCCAGAACCGTCCCCGGCTGCGAGACCGGCTTGAAAATATCGGTCGGAATCCCGAACTTTTCGAGCATCCCCTTCGCCCAATCCCCTTTGACCGGGTCGAAGCACTGAGTGGTGGTCGAGTCGGTGAACTCGTTGCTCATCTCCCCAGAAAGGAGCCAGTGGAAGATGTCGGGGATCATCATAAAGCGTTCGGCGTTGGCCTGGGCGACCGAGCCGGAGATTTTATCGGCGATCAGCTGATAGAGCGTGTTGATCTGCATGAACTGCAGACCGGAGTTGGCGAAGATTTCGTCGCGCGAGACCGTCTTGAACGACTCCTCCATGACTCCGTCGGTCCGCGGGTCGCGGTAGCAGTAGGGATTCCCCAGGAGTTTGCCGTTTTTATCGAAGTAGCCGTAGTCGACCCCCCAGGTATCGACGCCGACGCTTTCGACCGCCGCGCCGAACTTTTCGCCTGTCAGGCGGAGTCCGTTTTGAACCTCGCTCCAAAGACCGGGAAGATTCCAGTGGTAGCTTCCCATCATTTCAACCGGACCGTTCACATAACGATGAACCTCTTCGAGTTCGATCCGTTTGCCGTCGAAATGCCCGATGAGAAGACGGCCGCTGGAAGCGCCCATGTCAACCGCCAGATAAGATTTTTTTGCCATAGTAAAGCCTCGTGTGGGTTGAACGTGAATGGTCCGAAAAACAGACCCGTTGACCCCCTCATTTTACAAAAAAAACAGGGGGAAACAATCAGGGAAACTCCCTTTTTCCCGAAAAACAGCGCCGAACCGATTCCGGCTCCGAAACGAGAGGGGCGTGGAGATGAATTTATTGAAAATAGGGAAACTTTAACGATTTTACTGATTATAACGATCTGCTGATCCGATAAAGGGTACGGGGGACTCTCCCCCGAGAGAACACTTTCACAGAGAAATGATGATGGCAGGAAAAGAACGGCGAGCGATCGGTTTGATCGCGCTTCTGGTCGCGGGAACGCTGGGGATCGTTTCGGCCGCACGGGGCGCCGACGAGACGGCTCTCGTCGGCGAGGGGTTCTCGTTCGCCCGCGATCTTTCGGAAAGCGCGGTGATCCGCGGCTTCGATCTTCCCTGCTCGTCGTTTCAAATCTGGGGGGATTTCTATCTCGGCAAAGGGGATCTCGACCCGAAAGGAACCGACTTTTCTTTTGACAATGAACTAACCGGCGCCCAGATCGGCCTGAACTGGGGACTCGGTTTGGGAATGCTCGCCACGGCGTATTACAACTACAACAGCGCTGATCTTTCAAGCGACGCGTTCACCGACCGGGCGCGGACTCACCTGGGAGGGTTCGGACTGCGATATAATACCGGCGGGTTCTATTTCAGCCTTTTGGGAACCGCCGGACTCGACGACTACGAGTTTACCGGAGACGGAACCGGCGCCGGACTCGATTCGGACGGCTGGCAGGCGGGGGGCTCGTTCGAGACCGGTTACTACATGCGTACCGGCGGACTCTTCACCTTAAAGCCGTTCGGGAACATACAATACAGCTATATGAAGGCGGACGGAATCGACCTGAACACCCTGCGCGCGAAAGAGGAGAAGTTCAAAGCCGACGCCCTTTTCCAGACGCTCGGCGCGCGGATTGACGTCGACCTGGGACTGGCGACCCTTCAGGCGCGGTTCGGGTGGGTTCACCAGTATCTGAAATCGGCGCCGATTCAGACCTACTGGTTCAGCCGAACTCCGGGAACCTACACGCCGACCCAGGCGTTCTTCGAAGGGACGACCGGAACCGACTATTCCTGGGGGGGCGCGGGGGTAAAATTCTCCCTCTTCGGGACGATCGCCGCCAATCTCGACTACGACGTTCTCTTTAACCGCTATCAGACGACGCACATGGCGAGCGCCGGGCTCCTTTGGAGCTTTTGATAGGGACGCGGTGCGGGAAAACGAAAACCGGCGCGGAGGGGTCGCTCCCGCGCCGGTTTTCGTCGATCAAAGGTTTATCCCGGACTACTTTTGAAGTTCTTCGGTCAGTCTTTCGATCGTGGTATCGACTTCTTTGTCAGCTTCGGCGGACGAAAGAGCTTCCTCTTCGGCCCTGACCTCGGCGGCCTTCTCCTGGGCGGCTTCTTCGGCGGCGATCTCCTCGGCGCGCGTCTCGGCGGCCTTAATCAGTTCGGCGCTCGTCGCAAGCTGTTCGGCCGAGAACCAGGGACGTGGGGTGACGTTCCCCGCCGGCTGATAGATCTTCTGAGCCAGCTCTTCCATCGGAACCTCGTTTTCCTGATTCCAGACCGCGGCCTGGAGCGCCTGCTGATCGATGCTGTCATCGCCGAGCATTTCGACCAGAGCTCGGGTCGTTTTGTTTTCGGAGATCGTTTCGATCGGAACCAAGGTGTATTCCTGACCGCCGTAGGGGTCGTTCTTCCCATGTTCAAGGCAGACGGTACGGATCTTTTCGCGCACGGTCTTTTCGGGCGCGACGAACCAGCCGCCCCCTCGGCCCCCCCGGCCGCCGCCGCGACCGCCCATTCCGCCGCGGCTCCCGCCGACCGATTGGTTCCCGCCGCCGCCACTGCCGCCGCCGTTCCGACCGCCGCGCGGCCCACCGGCGTTAAGCCCCATCCGACCGGGTTGGGCGCCGCCGGGACCTCCTAGGCCGAGCCCCCGGTTCTGATTACCCCCCATTCCGGGTCCCATCCCTCCGGGCATCCCGCCGGGCATGCCTCCGGGCATCCCGCCAGGCATTCCGCCGGGCATGCCGCCGACGCCCCACTGGGCGATCGGCACGGCGGCGAACGCCGAGGGGACGTCGATTTCAAGGGGCTGACCCGAAAGGTTTTTCACCGTCAGATTCCCTTCGAGCGCGCCGTTCTGCTTCAGTTTCACCTCGACCAGCCCCTGGTCGATCGCGTCGAAGAGTTCGACCTTTTCGGCGTTCTGTTCGGCCTCTTTGGCGCGGGTTTCAACCGACGCGAAAGAGGACACCGCCGAGAAAACCGCCACCGCAATAAAGAAATTCCGTAAAACTCTCATCGGAACTGATAAACCTTTCGGAAAAAATATCTGGATAGACTCCCCCCACCCTATCATAATCTAAGAAAAATAAGTTGTCTACCATTTTAATGGTAATTTGGGGAAATTTTTCCTCTCCAGCTCGGCGAGAACCTAACGACCGTTACATTTCGCCAGAGGAGGCGGACGACGGAAAGATTAGTCCGATTCGGGGAACGACTCCGGCGCTCCCTCTCCCCGGCTTTCCAGAAGGAGGGTTAGGTAGCTGGCAAAGACCGGGTCGGTCAGTCCCACCTGGGCAGCGGCGGCTTTTAGGGCGTTTTGAGCGGCGTCCTGCTCGGAGGCTCCGGGGATCAGGGTTTCGATTTCGGTAAATTCGCCAAAATCCGGGAGCGAGTCGCGCGTCAGGTTGAATTCTCTGCCGGAAAAGGTGAACGACGCCGTCTTCCGCGTCTTGGCGATTTCGGCGAACGGCTCGTAGCCGAGCCGGGTCAGGAGTCGGATCCACGCCTCTTTCCGCTCTTCGATCGGGACGTCTTCCCCCGGCGCAATCAGAGGGAGTTCGATCTCCTCGCGCGTCTTCACGACCCGATCCCGCCGGGGCCCCTTGTACGTGATTCGGAGCCCGCCGCCGATCCGACGGAGGCGGAGCGCTTCCCCTGTCTGGCGAAAGTCCCTGCTGACCCGCTGAAAGTAGAGGTCCTCCTCAATGTGCGGCGTGCCGAACCGAACGCCGAACGTTTCGGCGGCCTTCGCTTCGAACGCTTCCGGCGCGGTCAGACGGAACTTCATTTCGACTTCGAACATCGGGACACTCCTTCGGGAACGGCGGGTTCCTCATCCGTTTATACCCCGCACCGAGAAAATTGCAAGACGCCTTTCCCCCGTGGAAAATGGACTGGATTCCGGTTCCCGAAAAGAGTATCCTCTGGCTCCGGAATTCTTCCCTTCCGAGGGAAGGGGAGTTTTCATCGAGTACGAAAGCCGCCCAGGAACACTTTCATGAAGTTCGCCAGATCGTTCGCTTTTTCTGCCCTTTTGATCGCAGGCGCATTCCTTGCCGGGTACGCGCTGCACCGTCCGGTCCCCTTGGGGATCATGGCGACCGCGTCGAGCGAAAGTTCCGGCGCGGTTCTTTCGACCGGATACTTCAACAACGGGGTCGAGGCGCTCTACTACCTCGACTCGCAGAGCGGACGCCTTTCGGCGGCGCTGATGGCGCGGAGCGATCCTGACTTCATCAAGACGTACACGCGGAACATCAAGACCGACTTTTTCGAGTCGCTCCGCCTCTATCCGAACGTTCCGGTTCCTCAGCGGCCGAACTTCATTATGGTCAGCGGCGAGAGCGACGCGCGGAAAGTCGGCGCCGGCGAGACGGGTAATCTCGCCAAGTCGTTCGTCTACGTCGCTGAAACACAAACCGGAATGGTTCTGGTCTACATCCTGCCGCAGGAAGGAGATCGCGATCTGCCGGTCGACCGGGGCGAGATCGTCTTTCTGACGAGTGCCCGGCTCAATCAGGGGACGGGCGAACTCAAGTAGCGGCTTTCCGAAGGAAGAATTCACAACCAACCGAAGCGATATTTCAGAAAGGTTTTCAGGGGTTTCCATGCAGCGAACATTGATCACCGTTTTCAGCGCGCTTTTCCTCCTTTTCGCGCTCTCGGCGCTCTCCGCTCAGACGCCGACGCCCCCTCAAAGAGTCCCGGCGCAGAAGAACGCGCCGCGAAAGCAGGTTCACCCGAATATCGATCCGCAGACGGCGCGTTCAACGGCGAAGGCCGCAAATCAGAAGAGCCAGGCGCGACAGGCGCAGCTCCGGAACCCGATCCCATCCGAGCCTCTCGCGCAATACACACACGACAGAGCTCCGGTTCGCGTTCGAGAGCGGAATCCGGAAAACCCGGTTCGGTTTGCGTTCGCCCCGCGTGATCGGAATACCGCCGCACCGATGCCGTGGGATCGGAACCCGTCGGCCGGAGCGGTCATGTCAACCTTCCTGACCGGAGAGATTTCGCCGGAGCTGGTCGATTGGCATATCAATCAGCGGAAGAAGACGCTTTACGAAAAGAACCATCCCGAATTCGCCGGCGCCGCGTCGCAGCGGACGGTTGGCGAAAGGAGCGAATACGGGGAAATGCTCCATCGGATGGAATTTGTTTGGGGAAACCGCACTCCCCGCGCCGAGGAGCCGGCCGAAATGTACGGCTACGGCGACCGAGAGTATTACACCGATCCGTCGAACGGATCGATTCTTGTTCAGCTTCTGACCGGATACAAGAACGGCGAGATTCAGGATTGGAAGGAGAACCGAGCGCTCATGGCGCGCCGCAGCGTTCCCCGGGAACGCCCCGCGATGCCGGGCGGCGCTCAGCCGATGTACGCCTACGGACGGCCGATTCCGCAGGGAACCGCTCTTCCGGCGCAGCCCTACGCGGCGCCTTACCCGGCATACGCGTACGGTCAACCCCTTCCGCCGAATGGGATGCCGCAGGGATACGAGTACACCTCGTCGCGCGCCGTAACCGAGAACTTCCGCCAGGGGAATCTTTCGACCATGCCGAGCGAAAACGGACAGGTCCGCGTGGCGACGGCCGAACAGCCCCGCTTCGTCGACGACGGATTCCCCTCCGCGACGGCGGCCCCCCGCCGCAATCCGATCCGACAGGTCTCCGCCGAATTCCGCACCCCCGCTCCGCGTGACGTTGTCGGCGGCGGGGAACGCGTCAGCCGCGCCGGTCAGATCCGCATCTATACCGAAGATGAGGACGGTTGGAGTCCGGTCGAATGAAGAGGCTCGTCTGGTGGCCGTTCATTCTCTTCCTGATTGTTCTTTCCGCCTACGGCCAAGAGCCCGCGCCGCGCGGCGGCGACGTCGCACTGGTCTGCAGTCGAACGTTCCTCCCGGCGATGCAGCGGTGGATTCTCTACCGGCAGTCGCAGGGATACACGATCCACACCCTGATCCAGTCACCGAGACAGGCGGTCTCGTCGTTTCTCTCGTGGGGCGCCATTCTTCCTGATCCGGAAGCGATTCGCGATCAGCTCCGACGTCTGAACGAAACGAATCCTCTTCGCGCGATTCTGATCGTCGGGGACGGCGCCCCTCTTCTGGAGCAGACCCCCGCGCCGAATGACCCGCTCGGCTCGGCGTTGGACGTGATTCCCGCGCCCCGGGTCGAGGCGAAGGTGATCGACCGGTTCGGTTACGAAAAAAATATCGCTTCGGACAACTGGTACGCCGACCTGGACGGCGATTCTTTTCCCGACGTGCCGATCGGCCGGATACCCGCACGGACGCCGAAACAGGCCGAAGACGCGGTCGCCAAAATTCTTTACTACGAGCAGGTCGCGCCGAGCGGCGCGTGGCAGCGCCGCGTGGCGCTCATCGCCGGAATGCCCGGCTTCTCGCCGATCCTTGACGGCGTGGTCACCAGCGCCACACGCCGGATCTTGTCCGAGGCGATGCCCGACGAATACGACTGGACGCTCGTTCAGGCCGACTGGCGGAGCCCCTACTGCCCCGACCCGGCGCTTTTTCGATACACCGTTCTCGACGAGCTGAACAAGGGGCCTCTTTTCTGGGTCTATATGGGGCATGGTCTTCATCAGGAACTCGACCGTCTGATCACACCGAACGGGAATTACAAGATCATGGAGCTGGACGACCTCCGGCATGTCAGGTGCGAGGCGGGGCTTCCGATCATGGTCTTCTGCGCTTGCTATACGGGCGCCTACGATTCCACCGAGGTCTCGATGGCCGAGGAGTTCGTATTAAAGCCGAACGGTCCGATCGCGGCGATCGCCGCGAGCCGGACCTCCATGCCGTACGGGATGGGAGTTTTCGGAATCGAGTTCCTCGAAGAGATTTTTCATCAGTCCGACGTTCCGGGAGACCGAACGCTCGGCGAATATGTCATGGCGGCGAAACGTCGAATGAAAATCGCCGACGGGAGCGCGAAGAAACCGGCCGAGGAAACCGGGAATGAGAACGCCGAGGAGGGTGAAGATTTCGACGTTCTCACGTTCGACGAGGCGCAGACCGGGGAAAGCGAAGAAGACGCGCCGACCGAATCCGACGCCGCCGAATCTTCCGGCCCGGCCGCGATGTCGTCCGCAGAACAGCCCGCCCCGTCAGGCCTCAGACGAACCGCCGACAACATGGCGCGCCTTTTCGACCCAACCTCAAAGCGGCTCGGCGACCAACTGGAAGATCACCGCTATCTTTTTAACCTTTTCGGCGATCCCCTTTTGCGGATACGGTTTCCGCGCCACATCGACTTTGATCTTCCCGAAAGCGCGTATCAGGACGAGTCGGTCACCGTATCGGCCGCAGCGGCCGATACGGCGCAAGAAGAATGGTCGGCGGTCGAAACGCCCCCTTCCGTCGAACCGGCGCGAGTGACGGTCGAACTGGTCAGCCTGCCGTCCCGTCCGAAAGTGAAGACCGAGAATCGGACCGAGTACTCCGATAGCGACGAGGCGCGGATTGAGTATCAGCGCACGTTCGAGGCGGTGAACGACCGCGTCCTGACTTCGGCGGAGTGCGAAACCGCCGGCGGCGCCTGGAGCGTTGAACTCCCCCTTTCGGTCGAACGACCCGGGACGTATCTCGTCCGCGTCCTGATCACGTCGACCGCCGAGACTTCGGTCGGGGTAAAGCGGATACGCATTCTTTCCCGATGAAACTCTTTTCGCGATTCTGATAGTCAGACCAGATTTATTCGGCGCCCGCCCCCTCTTGGGGGGGGATCTCGTCCGGCTGGCCGGACGGAGAGTCGGCCGACCTGTTTTCGGCGGGAGCTTCTTCGTTTGAGAGATCGTCCGAATAGACCACGATTCGATTATCGACCGTCTCGATCCGGCGGTCTTCGAGGAGAATCTTTCCCGCTTCGAGGCGCGCGGCGTCGCTTCCGACGATTCCGGTTACCACGGCGGTCGTGCCGTTGAGCCTGACGCGGATCGGCGCCAGGGGGCTGACCAGGGGGCTTTGCAGAAGACGTGTTTCAAGCTGCTGAGCCGCCGCGGCCGACCGCGTCTGTTCCTGTCGGCCGTTCCGCGCCAGCGCTTCGGAGGGATTGATTCGTGCCGGTTCGGCATCGGGGAGTCGGCCGCCGATCACCATCCCCTCTTCGAACGGAACGTCGGCGGGAACGTCTTGCGGAGCGGGAGGATTCTGAGCTGTCGGTCCGCTCGGAGAGGGGGCGTCGGCGCCGAACTCATACCAGCGCGGGTCGATCATCGGGGAGTCGTTCGGCACGGGGGGAATCATCCCCTGAGGCGGCGCGGCATTTGTGTAGCGAGAACTTCCCCTCATCCAGATCTGCTCGGCCGGCGGGGCGGGCGGAGTCTCTTCGGCGGGCGCCGGTTCGTTCGGCTGCGGAGCCGCGGGGGCGGGTTC
>JAGCAH010000102.1 GCA_017652805.1 Thermoguttaceae bacterium
CGCCGGCTTGACGAGCGTCGCCGGAAGAACTTTGGCGATATCGCCGTGCGGACGCGGAATGACGTCCACCGAGGTGATTTCGCCGATACGGGCGCCGGCCGCCGCTCCGGCGTCGGTCGCAGCTTTCACCGCGGCGACGTCGCCGGTCACGAACGCGGTCACGATGCCGCTGCCGACCTTGTCCCAGCCAAGAAACTCGACGTTGGCCGCTTTCATCATCGCGTCCGTCGCCTCAAAAAGGGTGGTGAACCCCTTCCCTTCAATCATACCGATTGCTTCCATCGCTTTTGCCATACTACTGTTACTCCCGTGTTTAAAGGTTAGTAAAAAACTTTACGTTTTTCTCTGTTGTTGGGTAATGAAACGGTTATTTGATTAACTCGATCTTGGTGGCGTGTTCCAGATCGACGGCGTTCCCCTCGTCCGTATCGAGGTGAACTTCAAGTTTGATGTTTTTGCCGACCCGAACCAGCACGTTTTCGAGTGTGGTACTGCAACCGCCCGCTTCAACGCGGAGCTTCATGCGGTCTTTATCTTTCACGCCGTAATACGCCGCGTCGGCGGGCCCCATGTGGACATGCCGTTCGGCGCGGATCACGCCGCGTTTCAGATCGACGACCCCCGCCGGACCGACCAGAACGCACCCGGGCGTGCCATCCAGTTTGCCGCTTTCGCGCACCGGGGGATCAATCCCCAGCGAAATGGCATCGGTAAACGAAAGCTCCACCTGCGACTCTTTTCGGGTCGGACCCAGAATGCGGACGCTCGGGAGCATCCGTTTGCGCGGCCCGATCAGCATCACCGTCTCATTGGCGGCGAAGAAGCCGTCCTGATAGAGATCTTTCATCTTGGTGAGCGTCTTCCCCTTCCCGAAAAGGGTTTCGACATCGGCGTCGGTCAGGTGAATGTGACGGGCCGAAATGCTGACAACCAGCGGATTGCGCCCCTCCGGGGGGGAAACGGTTTCGGAGGCGGCCATCGCGCCTTCGCCAAATTTATCGATAAGAACTTTGCGGATGATCGCTTCGATCGTTTCGCGATTTACCATATTCATCGTATCACGTCCATACTGCGCAGACAGTCTAACCGCCGGAGACGGGCACAGACAGTTTGCCTTAGCCACGCCTCTAAGCTTCTATATTATACCTACATTTTCAGCCGATAGAATCGGGTGTCTCTGTTTTAATCGGATATTTTTAGGGGAATTAGGTTAGATTTGTCGGCGGGGAAATAAAAAAACACCTTATTCGGAGATAAGGTGCTCTTTTATTCGTTTCGATCCGTAAAAATAGAATCGGGACCGATCCCACCCTCTATTTACATGATATCGAGAACGAAATGATGCCCCTGATGAAAGCGGCGGGGAACCGGATAGTAGTTCTGCCAGTAGGGGTTGTAGACCGGAACCTGCATGTCGCGGCGATACCGATAGTAAAGGTCGTCGGTGCTCCGGTAGTTGTCGATGGGACGGAAGTTCTGCGGATAGAAGACGTACGGATAGTGGAAGAACCGTTCCCAGTTCTGCGCGTTGTAGTTCGCCGACGGCCTGACGCCGAGCGGTTCCTGCGCGCTTACGTTTTCAGACCAGAAGGTCGCGGCCAGGGCGAAAAGGAGCGCGCAAATTAAAAAACGGATTCCCATGGATCGATTCCTCTCGATGAAATTCACTTCCTAACGATCGGTGCCGGAAGACGCGCACCGCCTTTCACCTATTCGGCAGAAAGAGGTTTATTTCATTCCTTTCGAAGGGGGAAAACGACCCGTTTTTCAAGTCACCGAGGCTCTTATCGGAATAACCGTTATGATCGGACACCCGCCGCGCCCGGGAGCTTTTCGCGGGAAAAGAGGGACAAAAAGAATCGGGGCGCGTCGACGAAAAGCGACGCGCCCCGAGAGTTCAGACTCTCCGACCCCAGGTCCGCGGCCGGGAGAGAGGTTCCGTCAACTCAGAAGCCGAGGCTGTATTTGACGATCAGGCCGGCGGCCACGACCGAAACCATGCTCATGAGTTTGATCAGGATGTTCAGCGAAGGACCGGTGGTGTCTTTGAAGGGATCGCCGACGGTGTCGCCGACAACAGTCGCCTTGTGGACATCGGACTTCTTGCCGTTCCCCTCGCCGAGAGCGCCGGTTTCAACGTATTTCTTGGCGTTGTCCCACGCGCCGCCGGCGTTGGCCATATAAACCGCCACGCAGAAGCCGCAGGTCAGCGCACCGACCAGAACCCCGATCACGCCCGTCACGCCGAGGAAAATCCCGACGATGACCGGAAGAACCAGACCGAGGAGAGACGGAATGATCATTTCTTTCTGCGCAGCGCGCGTCGAAATGGCAACCGGCTTCTTGTAGTCCGGCTTTGTATCGTAGGTCATGATACCCGGGTTCTCACGGAACTGACGGCGAACCTCCTCGACCATACCCGAAGCGGCGCGGCCGACGGCCATCATCGTCAGGGCGCCGAAGACAAAGACCGCCATCGCGCCGAGGAAGATCCCGACCAGAACCTTCGGGTTGATCAGGTTGCAGGAATAGTAGTTCATCCAGTCGATCATGTTGGCGGCCTTGACCGTCGTCATTTCGACCTTTTCGTCACCAACCGGGATGAACGGGCAGACCTTGGCGACTTCGGGAGAGACGAAGCCGGGACCGGCCTTGCAACTGACCGACTTCCACGCAGCGTTCGATTCCGCCCAGGTCGTTTCGGCGCCGCGGTAGATCGGAGCGCCTTCATTCGGGTTGTTCGCCTGGCTGGGCATCACCAGATACGATTCGGGGAACCATTCGTGACCCTTCGCCTTGGCTTCTTCGCGTTCGGCTTTGGTGTCTGCGTCGTACCTGACCACGAAACGGTCGGCAACTTTGTAATAACCCTCTTCGCCGTTCATCGCTTCAATCCGTTCGACGGCGGTCGCACCCCAGCGTTCGAAACCGACGCGGACTTCTTCGACGTAAGCGGCCAGAAGAGCCAGCGCCGTCAGAGCGGCCGAGCCGATCGCGAAACCTTTACCGGTCGCGGCGGTGGTGTTCCCGAGCGAGTCAAGCGCGTCGGTCCGTTCACGGACTTCGGCGGGAAGTTCGGCCATTTCGGCGTTTCCGCCGGCGTTATCGGCGATCGGGCCGTAAGCGTCGGTCGCAAGCGTCACGCCGAGGGTCGAAAGCATACCGACCGCGGCGATACCGACACCGTAAAGACCGAGCGAGAAGAGTTTGACGTCTTCAAAATTGAAACCGGTGGTGAACCCGAAGGCAAGAATCGTGGCGATCCCGACGATCACAACCGGAGCCCACGTCGAGAACATCCCTTCGGCGATCCCGGCGATGATAACGGTGGCCGGCCCGGTTTTCCCCTGGTTGGCGATTGCCTGGGTCGGTTTGTATTCGTAACTGGTTCGGTATTCAGTCCACTTCCCGATCAGCCAGCCGGCGAAAAGACCGGTGACAACCGAAAGACCCGCCCACTTGGCGGTCGAGCCGCGGAGGAGAAGAAGCGAGATCAGGATCGAGGCGATCGTGATCACGATCGAAGGCATATTGACGCCCTTGCCGAGAGCCTTGAGAAGGGTTCCCTGATCGGCTTTTTCGTCGGTCTTGACAAGGTGAATCCCCCAGATCGACGCGGCGATCCCGACGGCGGCCAGAAGAATGGGGAGGAAGAGCGCGTTGAGCTGAATACCGGCCGAAGCGCCGAGCGCCGTAAAGGCGGCGACACCGAGCGCGGCGGTCGAAAGAATTGAACCGCAGTAAGATTCATAAAGGTCGGCGCCCATACCGGCGACGTCGCCGACGTTGTCGCCGACGTTGTCGGCGATGGTGGCGGGATTACGCTTGTCGTCTTCCGGAATGCCGGCTTCGACTTTACCGACAAGGTCGGCGCCGACGTCGGCCGCTTTGGTATAGATACCGCCGCCGACACGCGCGAAGAGCGCCTGCGATGAAGCGCCCATTCCGAAGCAGAGCATGACCACCGTGATTTCGGTCAGGCTCATCGTCCAGTTCAGGTGCGGGAAAATCCAGTAAAGAGCGCCGAACCAGAGGACAATGTCAAGAAGACCGAGCCCGACAACCGTCAGCCCCATGACTGCGCCCGAACGGAACGCGACCTGAAGACCCTGGTTGAGCGAGTTCTGCGCGCCGGCCGCCGTACGGCTCGAAGCCCAGGTCGCGGTTTTCATGCCGCACCAACCGGCCAGCCCCGAGAAGAAACCGCCCGTGAGGAACGCCCAGGGGACGATCTTGTTCTGAACGCCGAGGCCCCAGGCGAGGAACATCAAAAACGCCCAGATGACGACGAAGAAAATGCCGACGACTTTGTATTGCTGCTTCAGATAGGCGTTGGCCCCTTCGCGGACAGCGGCGGCGATTGACTTCATTTCGTCGTTCCCCTCATCGGCCCGCATCATCGCTTTGAAGAATTTGCAGGCATAGCAAAGAGCGGCGACGGCTCCGGCCAGAGCCAGAAGCCAATAAAGGCCGAAGCGACTGAAGAAGGACTCACGGGCATAGCCGGGGTCGACCTCGGCCGCAGACTCGGCAGCGGGAGCTGTTTCTTCGGCGGCGGGAGCAACCGCATCGGCGGCAGCTTCGGCAGCGGCGGGAGCCGCAGCGTCGGCGGCGGCTTCGGCAGCCGGAGCTGCTTCGGGCGCGGCCTCATCTTGCGCGCGCAGAGCGGTAAACGCGAAACAGCCGGCCACAGCCAGCGCGCAGACCGCCCAGCGGAACGTTCTGGAAAGACTCGATTTCATCATAAATGAATCTCCTTGAAGAATATCAAATGCGTTTTGGTGGAAACATAATCACCTGGAATGCGAACCTAAAATTACAGTATATTATCATCAATTCTTTCCCCTTGTCAAGAAGCGCAGAATAAACAAATTCGTAATTTGGAGATTCAAAACTCTTTGAAAATTTCCCGGTTTTTTCCTTGACAATCAAATGGTCCGAACTTAATATGGTGATAGTAGCGGTTATTTGGTTTACACCGACGGTTTGACACACAAAAGATCGGATTCGCGCCGCTAAAAATCGCGCGTTTTACCCATTGTGTCATTTTCCGAAAAACCGTCGTTTTCTCGGGAATTTTCCTGTACCGAGCGTAATATTTTTATCCGTTTCCCGGCGCCGCGCGCGGGACGATGAAAAAATCGGTACAATATCGATCTATACAGGGGGCAACATGTCGCAAGTCATCAACAGAGTTCCGGTCAACCTTGCCGAACTCCTTAGGGGGGAAGTCGGCCTTCCGGCTGACCTTGTCATCACCTCATACCGAACCGACCCGGCTCAGATCGAGGCGGGGGATCTTTTCATCTGCCTGACCCGCGACAGCGCCGCTGCGGCCGCGGAGCTCGAAACCGCCAAATCGCGCGGGGCGTCCGCGTCATTGGTCGACGGCGCCCTTTCCCTTCCCGAATCCCTGTCCGAGAACCTCTACCGGGTTGAAGACGTTCAATCGATACCCGGACGTGTCGCCCAGGCGCTCTACGATTTCCCCGCCTCTCAAATGAAGTCGATCGCCATTACCGGGACGAGCGGCAAAACCTCGGTTTCCTACATCATCGCCGGAATGCTCGCCGAAAGCGGATATCCGGTCGGCCTGATCGGCTCGCTCGGGGTCTATGACGGGCGGGTTCTCCTTCCGAACCGCGAAACGACCCCCGAACCCCTTCTGCTGGCCGAACTGATGGCGCGCATGCTCCGCAACGGCTGCACCCACGTGATTGTCGAAGTTTCGAGCGAATCGCTCGAAAAGTCCCGCCTCGCGGGGATCAAATTCGACGCCGTCTGCCTGACGAACGTCCGCCGCGACCACCTCGATCTCCACAAGACGGTCGACCTTTACCGCCGCACCAAGATGAAGATCTTCGATTACGTCAAAGAAGACGCGCTGGTTGTCTGCAACCCGAGCGACCGCGTCACCGGGGCGATCCTCCATCTGATCAAAAACCCAACGATCACCATCGGAATGCATCCGAACGAAGCGATGGTCAACGGTATGCGCGTCGAACAGAACAGGGGCGAGCAGACCTTCTACATCATCGCCGGAAGCGACGCGATTCCGGTCCGCACCAAGATCATCGGCAAAGAGCATATCTGCAACTGTCTGACCGCCGCGGCACTCGGCCTGAGCTGGGACATTGACCTGAAGACCGTCGTCCGGGGAATCGAACGGGTTGAACATATCCCCGGGCGGATGGAACGGATCGACTGCGGCCAGCCGTTCGGCGTCTTCGTCGACAACGCCTCGACTCCCGAATCGCTCGCCGACGTCCTCGCCACTCTGCGCGAGGTGACCGAAGGGATGATCTACACCGTTCTGAGCGCCCCCGAAGACAACGACCGGAGCAAACGTCCGCTGATGGGGCGCGCTGCCGAACAGGGGAGCGATCTGGTTATCCTGACTATCGGCCGGCAAGCCGACCCGGCGACGGGGGTCAAAGACCTCCTTCAGGGGATCGAAAACAGCGCCAAATGCCTGAAGCGGACCTTCCGCCGGAGCGACGCGATCACCTGGGCACTCTCGAACGCCGCCCCCGAAGATACCGTCCTGATCGTCGGGAGCGATCTGACCCCCGGCACCGATCCTGAAGAGACCGTCTCAGACCGCCAGTTCGTCCGCCATTGGCTCTACGAAAACCAGCCGTGCCTTGAGGCCTTCTGGTATTGATGGGCATTCTCCTTGACGTCCTTTACCTTCTCTTCCTAACAGCCGCCTCGCCGATTCTCCTTTGGCGGATGATTCGGCAGGGGAAATACCGCGAGGGGTTCGCCGAAAAATTTCGGGGGTTGTCGCCGATAACCCCCGAAGGGGACGCCCCGGTCATCTGGTTTCACGCGGTCAGCGTCGGTGAAGTCAACCTTTTAAAGCCGATCATTCCGATACTCCGCGACGAACATCCGAATTGGCGTCTTGTGGTTTCGTCGACCTCCATGACCGGCCGCCGTCTGGCCGAAAAGCTCTTTGCCGACCTGACGGTCTTCTACTGTCCTCTCGATTTCACCTGGTCGGTCAGGCGCGCGCTGAATCGGATCCGCCCCGACCTTCTCGTTCTGGCCGAGCTGGAGCTCTGGCCGAACCTGATCCGCGAAGCGGTAAAACGAGGAACCAAGGTCGCGATCATCAACGGAAGGATCAGCGACGGCAGTTTCAAACAGTACCGTCTCGTCCGCTTTTTCCTCCGCCCCCTTTTGAGGAAACTCGCGCTGATCGCCCCTTCCGATGAGACCGCCGCCGATTACTTTCTTCGGCTCGGCGCCGATCCGTCGCGCCTTTCGGTGACCGGCTCGATCAAATTCGACGGCGCGCAGACCGACCGCGGCAATCCGAAGACCCTTGCTCTGGCCCATTTGGCAGGGATCCGGCTTGACGGAACGGCCGACGCGCCCGCCGACGTCGTCTTTCTGGCGGGAAGCACCCAGCCGCCGGAAGAGGAGATGGCGCTGGAAGCGTTCCGGGCGTGGAGCGAAAAGTTCCCTTCCCTGAAACTGATCCTCGTGCCGCGCCATCCCGAACGGTTCGAGGCGGTCGCCAAACTCCTCGATTCCTCGCGGCTTCCCTGGCTGCGGCGCTCCCTCCTTGACGAGCCGTCGTCTCCCGAAAAGGCGCGGATCCTTTTGGTCGACACGATCGGAGAACTCGGCGCGTGGTGGGGAACGGCCCGGATCGCTTTCGTCGGCGGGAGTCTCGGAAAGCGGGGAGGTCAGAACATGCTCGAGCCGGCCGCCTACGGCGCGGCGGTCTGTTTCGGCCCGAACACGAAAAATTTCCGCGAGATCTCTCAGCGGATCCTTGCCGCCGACGCCGCCCGCGTGATCCGCGATGGCGGCGAGCTCTCCGCCTTTCTCGGCCGCTCCCTGACCGACCCGGCGTGGCGTGAGGAACTGGGCGCCCGCGCGCGGCAACTGGTCATCTCGCAGCGGGGCGCCTGCCGCAAGACGGCCGATCTTCTCGCGGGGCTGGTCGAAAAACCCCGCTCTTAAAACCGCGCGGTCGAGGGTGTGTGTTACCGCGTATCGTCGTTTGAACCGATGAAACGGCCGTTTCAAGGCCGATCGCTCCTATTGACCCCGTATTAAAGTTTTTTATAATAGGTTCAAAATTGTCATTCTTAACTGTTGGTCAGGGGGGTTGAATGAGTCGCCGATTTATCAATCAGCTTCACGAGAATCTTCACGTTTCCGAAGTCTATCAAATCACGGAGCGGACTCTTCGCACGAACAAGCACGGCGAACTCTATCTCCAGTTCGTCCTGACCGATCGAACCGGCTCGATCGACGCGCGCCTCTGGAACGCCGAGAGCAATATCCTCTCGAAATTTGAAAACGGCTCGTTCGTCTCGGTCGACGGCGTTGTTCAGCGGTTTCAGGGAACGCTCCAGCTTATCGCCAAGTCGCTCACCCCCGTCGCCGCCGAAAAGCTCGACCTGGCCGACTTCGCCCGCGGAGGGGTCGTCGATATCAGTCGGCTGACCGCCCGGGTCAAGGAACTTCTGGCGGAACTGAAAAACCCCAACCTGCGGAACCTGGCCGACTGCTTCGTTACCGACGAGGCCTTCATGCAGGCGTTCTGCAACCGTCCGGCGGGGATCAAGATCCACCACGCCACGATCGGCGGTCTTTTGGAACACACGCTCAAAATGATGGAGATGGCCAAGTGTATCGGACAGATCTACTCGGATCTCCTCGATCCCGACCTTCTTCTGATGGGGGCGTTTCTGCACGACATCGGTAAGATCGACGAGCTCTCCTCCAACAGCGGGTTTTCCTACACCGACTTGGGGCAGATGCTGGGGCACCCCCACCTGGGGGCCGCCCGTCTGCGCGAGAAGATCGCCGAGACCGAAAAACTCACTTCAACGGCGTTCGACCCGGAACTGGCGATGCTCCTGACCCACCTGATCATCTCGCATCACGGCACCCTCGAAAACGGGAGCGCCAAGGTCCCGATGACTCTCGAGGCGATCGCTCTGTATTACATCGACTCGCTCGACGCCAAACTGGCCGAGTTCCACCGCAACCTCTGCGAAGACGTCAATTCCGACTCCCACTGGACGAACTACATCCCCGGGCTCGACCGGAAGCTCTACAAGAACAAAAACTAATCCTTTTTTCCGAAGTGCAAAAAGGCCGAAACAACCGGAAACTGTTTCGGCCTTTTCCATTCGGCACGGCCCGCTCAGTTGTTCGGCGAGAAGCGGAGCGGAAGACCGTCGTCGACAAAGCTGCGGTTTCGGGCCTTCACCGGTGCGGGAAGGCCGATCGGCGCGGCGCTGTTCGAATAGCCGGGCGCGACGCCGCTGGTCTGATAGGAGTCCTTCTTTGAGCTCTCGGGACGAAGCACGCTTGAAGGAAGCTCTTCGGACGCCGGATTCGTCTCGTCGGAAGGAACCGCCGGCGCCGACGTTTCCGAAGGTTTCGGCGGGAGGGGTGATTCCATCGGACCGTAGTCGCTCCGGTTCGGCGAGGGGGCAGCGGTCTCTTGGGTATCTCCGAACGTCATCGGCGCGCCGCCGCTTTCGCCTGCGGAGAGATCACATCCCGGCGTAGCGCACGACGGAACCTCGCACTCCGGCGGCGCGCAACCGCCCTCGTAGAGCGAGACGTCCTCACCGGCGAACGAAGGAGCCCACGAAATCGTCTCGGCGGGAATCCCTTCGGCGGATGTCCAGC
This sequence comes from Thermoguttaceae bacterium, assembly GCA_017652805.1. Lineage (GTDB taxonomy): Bacteria > Planctomycetota > Planctomycetia > Pirellulales > Thermoguttaceae > RUG695. Next base: position 9,667 of record JAGCAH010000102.1, read on the forward strand.
CGTCCGTCCCGTAGAGAGCGCCGATCATCGGAACCCCGGGGGGAACCTGCGGCTTAAGGGGGCAGGCAGGCGTCGGTTTGTCGCCGTTTCCGCCGAAGACCTTATGTATCGCCCGTGTCAGCGAGAACTTCATCCCCCGAACTCCCCCCTGCGGGACGTTCATCGCGTTTTCGCTCGAGACCGGCATTGTTTCGGGATAGGAACCGTCTGCGGCGTAGTATTCTTCGGTCGGAACGACCCCTTCGAGCCCGTAATACGCGCCGGGATCCGAAACGTAACCGGACTGAGCCGAGGACGCGTCATTCCCGCCGCGGTTCCCGCATACTTTTCCGAAGATCGGATTTGCCGAAAGGCAGCTCCCGATCGGCTTCTGCCGCTGGAGCTCCGAGTAGGTCTCGGGATACGCGGCGCGGAACGCTTCGAGCGAATCGGGGTAATACGAGCTTCCGGCCGAAGCGGGACAGGGGGTACGCGGGCATGTTTCGGTCCAGAGGTGGGACGACATTCCCCCAGCGGGAGAGTACGGCTGGTACGAATACCCATAGTTGCCGAGCGAAGGGGTGCCCTTATAGGTGTCGCGGCTGAAAACCAGCGCACTCGGGCGGTGCGCGATCTTGTTGGTGAAGACGCGCGCATCGTCGAGAATCGGCTGAATCTTTTCGCTCGCCGCTTCGACATTTCGGACTATCCCGCGGACTTCCCGTCCGACTTCCTCGTCGGTCAGCATTCCGAGCGGGGTGTCCTTGTTGTCGAGCTGCGAAACGATCTCATTGGAAAGTTTGCTGATATTGCTCACAATCGCGGCGATTCCGTCACCGTCGTTGTTGACCTTGTCAAAGAAATTCTTTCCCTCTGAATTCAGCATTTTGGAGAACGAATGGACGTTGTTGACGGTCTCGTCGATTTTACTGAACATTCCCTCCGTGTTGTCGACCGCGCCGTTCAGCCGGTTGAACAGGTTCTCGCCGTTGTCGAGAACCCTGTTGACCTTGTCGATGATTTCAGGAAACTCTTTCGCCCCCTGCTCGATATTTTCGCGGATCTGCGGGTCGGAAAGAATGTCGTTGACATGCGTGGTCAGGCTTCGCGTCGTCTGAAGCGTCTCGCTCAGCGAGTTCAGAATTGTGTTAAACCGCTCCTTCCCCATCTGGAATTCCCGATCATCGGTTCCGATGAGCATGTTCAGTCTTGCGATCAGACCCGAGGCCTGCTGCGCGGTCGTCTCGATCGACGTGATCGCGCTTTTCATATTGTCTTCAATGTTGCTGACCGTTCCCAGGATATCGCCGCCCAAATTCCCGGTGATCGGTTCGTCCGGGCCGATTTCGTGGACGGTTCCGGTATAATCGGGGTTTTTCACAAACTCAATTTCCGCCTCTCCCATCAGGAGCGAGGGCTTTATCCGCGCCTGCTCGTTCGAGTAAATATGCACGTTCGGATCGTCGATGGTGAAATTGACGAGGACGTGGGAAGTCGGTCCGTCGTCGACCAGCTGGGTTCGGACGACGCGGCCGATCTCCACGCCGCTCTTGGTGACGCGGGACGTGTTCTTGATGCCCGGCGCTCTGTCGAAGAGAATCGACATCTTCTGACCCTGCTTGAATTGGAAGATGCTCGTTCGGTTCGAACCGAAAAGGACCGCCATGATGACAATGGTCGCGAAAACGACCAGCACCGTCATTCCGATCATGAATTCCATTCGTCTGTTAGCCATATTTTCGGCTCCGATTCTCTTTTGATGCTCATTCGCTGCGCGTGTGAGTCATCTCCATTAAGCGTTCCCCGGCGATTCCTTCGACGAACTGGGTCACGCGTCTGTCTTTTGAGTTATCGATGTCGTCCGCCGGCCCGTCGTAGACGATCTGGCTTTCCCCTTCGTCCAGACGGCTCTGCGGATAGAACATCACGATACGGTTGGCGACTTTTTTCGCGGATTTCATGTCGTGCGTCACGACAATCCCCGTCACCTTGTGGTTGTCGCGGGCGCGGATCATCAGCTCGTTGATCACGTCGCTCATGATCGGATCCAGGCCGGTCGTCGGCTCGTCGTAGAGCATCAGTTCCGGCTCGGCCGCCAGGGCGCGGGCGAACCCGACCCGTTTGCGCATCCCGCCCGAAAGCTCGACCGGCATCCGGTCGGCGACTTCGGGGGTCATCCCGACCTCTAAGAGGAGGTCGGCCACACGATCCTGCAGTTCGCTCCGCGATGTGCGCGGATTCATCTGCAAAATGGGAAACATGATATTTTCGCCGATCGACATACTGTCGAAGAGCGCCGCCTGCTGAAACACAAACCCGATTCGGGTCCGCACTTCGCTCAGCTGTCGGCTGTTGAGCTCTCCCAAATCGATCCCGCTGAAGAGGACCGTTCCTTCGGTCGGCGCGATCAGACGGATCGCCGTCTTCAGAAAGACGGTCTTTCCGCACCCGCTCTCGCCGATGATCGCCAAAGTCTCCCCTTTGTGAACTTTCAGATTGATGTCGTGCAGGATATACCGATCGTCGAACTCGACGCCGAGATGACACGCTTCCAGAACGGGGGGACGCCGCCGCAATACGCGCCGCGTCCCGTCGGCCGACGTGTAGACCTGTCCTTCCCAAACCGGCTCGCCGCCGGTTTCGGGTTCGGTCAAGTTCCGATCATCTTCGTCAGCCATCTTTTTCTCCGCGCCGGGTTTCCGGCCACTCATATTCTTTCAGACCACGGCTTTCGGACCGCCGCCGAACCAAACGACATGGATCTTATCGAGGAAGATTCCCAGGATCAGATCCAAGATCAGGATCATCACGAACGAAACCACGAATGATTTGGTCGAGGCCTTTCCGACCCCTTCGGCGCCCGCGTCGCAGTTGAACCCCTGATAGCAACTGATCAAGGCGATCGCCCCGCCGAAAAAGATGCTCTTGAACATCCCGGCAAAGACGTCGTACAGCGCCACCGCGTTACGGGAATACTCCCAGTAATACCCCCAGTCGACTCCGAGGAGCTTGATACTGAAAAACGCCCCTCCCAGGACCCCCATCGCGTCGGCCATGATCGTCAGCCCGGGGATCATAATCAGGCAGGCAATGAACCGGGGAACGACCAAATAATGGATCGGGTTCGGGCCCATACTCGCCAGCGCGTCGATCTGTTCGGTCACACGCATCGTCCCCAGTTCGGCGGCAATCGCGCTGCCGACCCGGCCGGCGAGCATCGTCGCCGCCAGAACCGGGCCGAGTTCCTTGACCAGCGAAAGATTGATCGCCGCCCCCAGGCGCGACTCGAGCCCGACCGCTTTAAACTGCGGATGGGTCTGAACCGCCAGAACCATCCCGATAAAAGTCCCGGTCAGCATGATCACCGGAAGACTTTGAACGCCGATTCTGTAGCAGGCCGCAACCATCGTCTCCTTTTTCGCCGGACGGGCAAAGAGCCAGTAAATCGTCGAAAAGGAAAAAGCCGCCAACTGGCCGGCGAAAATGATCCGGTCGTTCAGGCTCTTCCCGATCTTCCCCGCCAGCGCGATCAGCCAATCGAGCAACGTGGATTTTTCAGCGGTCCATTCGTGTGCCATTCCGGGCTCCGTCTTACTTGTTTTCCTATCTTCTCCGCCTTTACGGCTGTCACGGATAGAAATGACCTTCAGGCCCTCCCTCGAGAGGGTCTCCCGTCTCACTTATCGGCCCCGTAAAATCGGCACTTTAGGAATAATCGTTATAATCGTTAGAATTTAACATCGACGGCCGATTCGTTGTTATTTCTCATCTGTGTGCTATAATTACGGGGTGAAAGGCGGTAGAGGACCAGAATGAGACCCGTTAAACCGGAACCCCCCAAAGTCAGCGCACTTCTCGGCGTCGGACTCGACAACACCGACGGCGAGACCCGCCTGACCCGTGGAAAGAACTTCACCCTCGTCGGGGGAAGTCAGGAAACCCATTCGGTCATGCAGGAGACCGCGATTAAGGTCAACGAACAGCTCGACCGGAAGGGGAAGTCCCTGGGGGAGGTCGCTCCGGCCGAACTTCGCGATATGATCATGGAAATCACCGACAAAATCGGCGTTAAGAAGAACGGCCGTCGGCCGGACTGAGCGCCCCGTTCCAAAAAGAAAAAAATGCCCTGGTTTTACGAAGAAGGTTCCCTTTCCAAAGAAAAAGTCCTCCAGATGACCGAACAGGCAGCCCGCGAGGCGCTCCGGCGTCTGGCTCCCCGTCCCGAACGGGTTCTCCTCCTCCCCCCCGATATCACGCGGGCTCACAGCGGCGCGGGCTGGATCACCGAATCCCTCTACCATTTTTTCGACTCGATGGGGGCGGATGTCCGGCTCATTCCGACCTTGGGTCAGCATGTCCCCCACACCCCCGAGCAGAATCGGTGGATGTTCGGCTCGGTTCCGGAAGAGAAGATTCTCGCGCATGACTGGCGGGGCGGCTCACGCGTGATCGGCGAAGTGAGCGCCGAATTCGTCAAAGAGGCTTCGAAGGGAAAAGCCGACTGGCCGATCCCCGTCTCGCTCAACACCACCCTGCTCGACGGCGACTGGGATTTGATCATCAACGTCGGTCATATCGTTCCGCACGAGGTTCTGGGATTCGCCAACCACAACAAGAACTATTTCATCGGCCTGGGGGGGAAAGAGATGATCTGCGCCTCTCACATGATGGCGGCCTGCTGCGGGATCGAGAACAACCTGGGTCAGCTGATTACCCCGCTGCGCAGCTGCTATAACAAGGCCGAAAACGATTTCCTCGGCGATCTGCCCGACCTTTACATCGAAGTAGTGATGGCCTACAACGCCGACGGGGTCCTGGAACATACCGGTTTTTATGTCGGCGACGACCTCGACACCTATCTGATGGGGGCCGAAGCCTCCCGTCGGCAGAATATCACGATTGTCCCTCCCCTCAAAAAGGTGGTGGCGGTCATGCAGGAAGACGAATTCCACAGCACCTGGGTTGCGAACAAGGCAATCTACCGCACCCGAATGGCGATGGCCGACGGCGGGGAACTGCTGATCATCGCCCCGGGTCTGCGCCGATTCGGCGAACAGGACGACGTCGACGCATTGATCCGCAAATACGGGTATTCCGGAACCGAAAAGATTCTCCGTCTCTGGAAGACCGAGCCGGTTCTGCAAGATCTGACCCACGGAACCGCCCACCTGATCCACGGCTCTTCGGAAGGGCGATTCCGGATCACCTACGCTCCGGGACACCTGAGCAAAGAAGAGATCGAGTCGGTCGGCTTCGGCTATGCCGATCTCGGCGAGACGCTCCGGCGGTACGACCCGGCAAAACTCAAAAGCGGTTTTAACACCATGCCCGACGGCGAGGAGATCTACTTCATTTCGACCCCGAGCGCGGGACTCTGGTCGACCGCCGAAAAACTGGAAAACCGATAGGACGATGAGCGAGTATATCCGTCAGAACATTCTTGACATGCCCGGTTATATCCCCGGCGAACAGCCGAAAAAAGGGGAGGCGGTCAAGATGAACACCAACGAGAACCCGTACCGCGCCAGCGAGTCGGTTTATGAGGCGATCCGCCGCACGGCCGACGAGGGGCTGTCGCGCTACCCGAACTCGACCGGTGAGTCGTTCCGCCTGGCGGCGTCCGACGTTCTGGGGATCCCCGCCGACTGGATCCTCTGCGGGAACGGAAGCGACGATATCCTGACGATCCTGACCCGTGCCTTCGTACCGGAAAACGGACTTCTTCGCCTCGCCTATCCGAGCTATATCCTCTACCGTTCCCTGGCGCAGATTCAGGGAGCGGCCAGCGAAGAGGTTCTCTTTAACATCGACTGGACCCTGCCCGACTATTTTGGAAAGGCGCCCCAAACCGAAACCCTTTGCCATCTGCGTCCGATCCCGGAAGCCCCCTTGGGGCTGGTTTACCTGCCGGTTCCGAACTCCCCGTCTGGAACGGTCATTCCGAAAGAGCGTCTTCTGGAATTCGCCGAGTCGCTCCCCTGCCCCCTTCTGATCGACGAGGCATACGCCGATTTCGCAAAGGAGAACTGTATCGATCTGGTACGACAGACGCCGAAGATCATGATCTCGCGCACGCTGAGCAAATCGTATTCCCTGGCGGGACTCCGATTCGGCTTCCTGATCGCCCGACCCGAGACGATCTCCGAACTGATTAAGGTCAAGGATTCGTACAACTGCGATTCCCTTTCGATCGCCGCGGCGACCGCCGCGATCACCGACCAGAAGTGGCGGCTCGAAAACCGTGAAAAGATCCTCGCCACCCGTCGCTATCTGACCGACCGAATGCGTCGGCTCGGGTTCACAGTCCCCGACTCGCAGGCGAACTTTACCTGGAACGTCCATCCCGACCGAACGGTCTCGCACAAAGCGGTCTACGAGTATTTAAAAGACCACGGCTATCTGGTCCGCTACATGGTCTACCCCGGCTGGGAGAAGATCGCCGGGCGGGACGACGGGTTGCGGATCACCGTCGGAACCCCCGAACAGACCGAGGAGTGTCTCGATCTGATCGAAAAGTTTTTATCTTAACTTCGTGTCGAAAGGAAGAGTCATGCCTCGCCAAGCCGCAATCACGCGCAACACAAAAGAGACAAGAATCAAGCTCGCCCTCGACTTGGACGGGTCTGGAACGTCGAAGATTGAAACCGGAATGGGGTTCTTCGACCACATGCTCACCCTTTTCGCCGCGCACGCGATGGTCAACCTGGATCTCAAACTGGACGGCGACCTGGAAGTCGACGGTCATCATTCGGTCGAAGACGCCGGGATCGCTCTGGGACAGGCGTTCACCCAGGCGCTGGGGGATAAGAAAGGGATCCGGCGTTACGGGTTCTTTGTTCTGCCGATGGACGAGGTCCTCTGCGAGACGGCAATCGATTTCAGCGGCCGTCCGACCCTCGTTTTCGACGCCGCTTTCCCGACCGAACGGGTCGGTAATTTCGATCTGGAACTGGTACATGAGTTCTGGCAGGGGTTCGCCAACGCCGCCGCCGCAACGCTCCACATTCGCGTACCCTATGGGTCGAACGGGCATCATCTGGCCGAGGCGATCTTCAAGTCGGCGGCCCGCGCCATTCGCGCGGCGGTCGAAAAAGACCCGCGTCAGAAAGGGGTCCCAAGCACCAAAGGAGTCCTCTGATCAGAGGGTCAGCTTCACTTTGAGCGGAACGTCGCTCCGTTTGCAGAGGATCGCCAGCGTTTCGGCGAAGATCCGTACCCGTCTGTTCTTTTGTTTCGATTCGGCGCTCCGCCAGGCGGCATAGACGAGTTTTTCGGGAAGTTTCCGGGCTCTGACGAGCGCCGTGATCTCTTTGAGGTATTTCTTTTCCCCTTCGGTTTTCGGGTAGAGGGTCGACATCAGCCGGTCGTAGCTGATCGGTTCGGCAGCCGCGAGACGCCCGGCCTGCGCTGCAACGACCCCGGTTGTCAGGAGCTGGATTCCCATGAGTAAAAAGTGCCGCCTGTCCATAGCGCTCTTCCCTTCTTTGTGCCGCGGAATAAGACCCCCCTACTCTCCTTATCGACCCCGATCCCCTTCGCGTTTAGTCGTTTTGGATCGATTATTCCGATTTTTCCGACAACGAAGCTTTCAGGAGGCGGAAGAAGGAATACATATCGACGATTTCGATCCGCTCCCCTTTTTCGGGATTCGATTTCAGGGTTTCATAAAGAGCTTTGATCTGCGTCGGGGTCCAGAGGATGGTGCGGTAGACGAAAAACTGCGGCTCGTCGGAAATCTGCACGTCGCTGAGAACAATTTTGGCGGCCTCGGCGGCGTCGGGCGTGTTCGGCAGATCATATTTCATGCCGAGCCACGGCATCCCGTCGGTAATCCCGCTCCCGCCGTAGTGGTGCTGAACGATTCCGCCGGAGGAAAAGAGCGCGTACGCTTTCCTTGCCTCTTCGTCGATCGCGGGGGAAAGACCGTCGATCAGAAATCCGGTCGCCGAAAGATCCCACTGAGCGTAATATTTCTTGCAATGTTTCGTCCACAAATCGAGAGCGGACGGGAGCCCCGAAAGGGGGCGCGGCGCGGCCAGCGCCATGACGTTCACGTATCCCGCCCCGGAATCGCCGGCGACGAACAGATCGTTCGGGGTCGCCGTCCTCCGGAAATAATCGAATCCGGGACCGAACCGGTCGGCCAGAGTCGGATTAAACGCCCAGTTGACCGGCACCGTCCCGCGGTTCGGATCGGACCAGAAACGGGGCATCATCTGATAAACCCAGGCGGCGCTGTCGTAATCTCCCACGTAGAGGGTAATATACGCCTTGTTTGCCGGTCGGCCGTTTTTATCGACGAGACCGCGCTTTTTTAGGTTACCCAGCGTCGGTTTGGCAAACGGGTATCTCTTTTTCAGCGGGAAATGGGCGAAGAACGAAGCGTTCGCCATCGCTCCGCAGCCAAGCGCGTCGGCGTCGAGCCAGGCGTTAAAGTTCGAAAGAGTCTGAACCTGTTTCCATTCGGTTTCAACCGGGTCATGTTTTCCGCCCAGGTTCCCCCAGCTGGTATATTTGGCGTTCCAGAGAATGAATCCGCCGACATGAATCATCTTTTCGCCGCGGTTCCGCTGGCAGATCGCGCCGAAAAACTCGGACAGAACCTTGGCGTCGGTTCCTATCGGCTGATTCGGATCGTCGCTGGGCGCCTCGTCGCCCCAGGGGGAAAGATCGACAAACGGCGCGCGCCGGGCGATGAAATAGTCGTAGTTGGTCAGAGTATGGTTCTGCATCGCGTTGTCCGAGGCGAACCAGGCGGCGTCGGTATAATAGCCGACGTTATCGTCGCACGTCTTTCCGGTCCGAATATACTTTTCAATCAGCCAGCGGTAGGCATCGGCCTTGGCGCTTCCGGTCGAATCGAGTTCGGTTCCGGGAATCGTTCCGGCTCCGGTAAAGAGGGGCGAACCGTCTTCGGCCATCAGACGAACCTTCACCGAAAGACGGGGTCCGTTCGGATCGGTAACCAGACGGGAGTAGAGGGATTCGGGCGCCGGGTCGAACCGAATCGGAAGGAGATTGTCCGCCCCCGCAATCGTGGCGGCCAGGCACGAGGTCGCGGGAACCCGTTCGTCGTAGAGGACAACGCCCCGATAATCGTTCTTAAAAAGATCAAGGAGCTCTTCGAGCGATTCCGCCTGCCGGACCGGTTTGTCTTCCAGCCAACCGGGGGTCCCGTCGGGCATCGGACGGCTGAAAAGATCGAACCAATAGCGGTCAACGTTCTCTCCTCCCTGCGACACGTAAAAGAGATAAAGACGAGGCGCCTTTCGGTTCGCAAGTCCCTGGAGCGCGGCGGCGAGAAGTGTCTCGTCCCATCCGCGGCGAACCGCGGCGGGATCGGCGCGGTTGACATGGTTGGCATATTCCAGGTCAAACGTGATGATTTCGCTTTCGGCCGCCGGAAGAACCGCGGCGGCGAGAAAAAAAAGAAACGCCGAAAAGGGGAAAAACCGACGAACGATTCGCATCTGTTCCTCCGATAAAGTCAGCCGCCTCGGCGGTGTCCGGGAGGAACACTCTTTCCTGCGCGGCGGCGAAGCAGGTGGAAAAAGGGGAATAAAAAAAGCTGCGTCGGAAGACCGACACAGCTCAAAAAGCCAGAGGGGGGAATCGAACCCCCAACCTCAGCATTACGAATGCTGCGCTCTGCCAGTTGAGCTACTCGGGCGAAAGGACGGCGGCGAACCGCACGAACCCTGTTAAAATATTACCCTCTTTAACTGTTCCGTCAAGGGTCGGTCCCCTTTTTTCTTTGAAAAATCGTTCCGATCAGGTATATTTTAGGGTAAACGGGGGTTCCCGGTCGGAGGAAACCCCACTCTCCCCTTCCCTGACCCCGGAGACGCCATGACCGCGCAACGGCAGATTCTGATCTCTCTCAACCCGAAAGCGGGTCGGCGCCCGTCGGCGGGCCGGGCGGAAGAACTGCGCAGCCGTCTCAAGGCGCTCGGTTACGGCGTCGAACTTCTCACCAACCTGAACGAGGTCGAACAGAAGGCCAGCGCGCTCTTCCGCGCGGGCGAACTCCGCGCCCTGGTCGGCGTCGGCGGGGACGGCACCGCCGCCGAACTCGTTCGGCGTACGCCGCCCGGAACGCCGATCACCCTCCTTCCCGCGGGAACCGCCAATCTGTTGGCGAAAGAGTTTCACCTGCCGTTCGACCCGGTCCGC
>JAGCAH010000103.1 GCA_017652805.1 Thermoguttaceae bacterium
TCCGGAGTTTCAATACATTTCGTCCGGTTTTTCAGAGATTTCCCAAAATTTTCGGAATTCGGAGGTTTTCTAACGGGTTCAAAAACCGTCCGCGAGCCGCGGCGGGCAATTTAACCCGTCGTAATTCCAAGACAGCCGGGCGCCTCGTTGGGCGCCAAAGTGGTGCAAGCCAATTCCGCGAGCCGCGGCGGGCGGTTTAACCCGTCGTAATTCCAATTCGGCCGGGCGCCGATGAGGCATGTAGCTATTGTCGGCAGCACCGGCGAACAGCCTATTCAATGATATTCCGAATCAGAAGGTTTTCGGACTGTTCCGGTTCGGGGTCCATTTTCAGCGCCGTTCCGTTCGGGTTTCTGTTGATGACCCCGTCGATCACCGAATTTCGGACCGGCTGGCGAAGCCAGACTCCGGTCTGAGCTTTGGAGATCACGTTCCGAACGATAAGACCGTCGGTATTTTCGGCGGGCGCCGGTCCGCCGTAACCGGTGTCTCCGATCAGCACCGCGGCTTTGTCGGTAACCTCTTCGGGCGACGTATCGAGCACCCCATCGATCAGAATATTCCGAAACTCAGTTTCGGGCGTGTTCAGAAGCCGGACAATCTGATGCCCCCCGGCCGCGTAACCGGCGACGTTGCGCAGAATCACGTCGCGGATTCCGTTCTCGTCGTCCGGCTCGGTTCCGGAAATCTCGAACCGGTCGAACGTGCCCGCCGGACAGACCGCGGTATCGAGAGCCGTCAGCGCGACCACGTCGTCGCCGGTAAACCCGCTGATATTCTCAATCAGAATATGACGGCATCCTTTCCGCAGATTCAGGCCGTCCTGGTTCCTCGTCTTTAACGGTTTCCCGTCGATGACGCGGTTTTCCGAAGCCTCGAAGGAGATATCGGAGACGGTGCCGTGTGAACACCGTTCGAGCGAAATCGACCAGGCGTGCGGCTGGCGGACGGTGATGTTCCTGATGGAAAAGCGGCTGACCCGGCCGAGCAGAATCCCGATGTTCCGCCAGTCGCCGCGGTGCCGCTGGCCCTCGGCTGCGCAGTCCGTTCCGAAGGAGCTGTTCGGCGCGAATTCCCCTTCGGCGAAAGGGGAATAGAGCGGTTTGCCGTCCCCCGTCGAACGGGGGTGATCCGCCCCCTCGAAAACAACGGTGCCGATCCCGATCAGGTGGATGTTCTCAAGAGGGACAACCTTTTCAATGCCGTGCCCGCAATTCGCCGAACGGATGAAATTGTCGCGCGACCTGTCGGAAAGTTTTATCCTGCAGTTTTCGAAAATGACCGTGGTGTTGCCGGGGACAATTATCGCCGAATCGATCAGCCAGTAGTCGCGTTCAGCCTCCTCGTCCGGAACACGGGGCGGGATTTTCACAAGGCCGCCGAAACGGGGAGAGTCGGCGATCGCCGCGGCGATCCGCTCGCTGTCGGAACCCTTAAACCGGTTCGGCGTGTTCTCCTCCGCCCGAAGGAGAACCGGCAGAAGAAGAACCAGAAAAAAAACGGGACATTTCACCATATTCATGTTCATCGGAACTCTCCGCGTGAATTCGGCTTTTTTCCGGAAACGTTCGGAGCGAACGGTTCGGGCCGGCGTTTCACCGTTCCCCCCTTGTTCCGCCGGCCGAAACGGACTTAACAGGCCTCCGGACGGCTGCCGGGAAACGGTTCCCGAAATAGTTTTTCATCAAATTTCCTAAAAAACTCTTTTTTTTCGGGAAAAGAGGGACCGTACGGCGTATACCCTGATGTGAGAGGGAAAAACGAAAGTTTCCTCCCGATCGCAAGGTAACAAACTCCATCTTTCCTGTAAGACCTTCCTTCATTCTCCGAATCTCTCCTGTAAAGAGCGCGGATCCGCCCCGGCGGGTTCGCGCTCTTTGCGTTTTTTGAGGACGGAAAGGCGTTTACTTGACCGAAAGACCCATATTATAGGCTCTTTTCAGCGCGGGAGAATTCTTGATTTCCCCTTTCTGATAGACGCCGGTCGCATAGATGACTCCCTTCTCTCTGGCCCCTTCGACACAGGCGGCGTACCCGCGGAAACACTCGATGGTCCGCTCCTGCGACGATTTCGCCCTGTCGGCACTCGTGGCGATGTAGTAGAACTCTTTGTTCTTCACTTCGGTCCAGCGCGCCACGGTCCGGTCGATCAGCGCTTTAAGCTGCGCGTCGATGCTGTAA